>JBDTIE010000196.1:0-10650 GCA_039936515.1 Rhodanobacter sp.
CCACGCTGCGCAATGGGCTCGTCGCGGGCTGGAAGAAGGATGTCATCGACCAGATTGAGCGGGTCGGGGTTGTGCATCATCCCGCTGAGGGAATCCATCACTCCCATTCGAGTGCTCCTTTCTTCCATACATAGGCAAAGCCGATGCCCAGCAACAACAGGAACAAGCCCATCTCGATCATCGCGATTGCGCCGATTTGCTGAAACACCACAGCCCACGGGAACAGGAAAGCAATTTCCAGGTCGAAGATGATGAACAGGATCGCCAGCAGGTAGTAGTGCACGTCAAAGCGCATGCGCGCGTCTTCGAATGCTTCGAAGCCGCACTCGTAAGGCGCGAGCTTTTCCGCTTCGGGACGGCGCGGGCCGGCAATCAGGCCGAACGCCAGCAACACCACGCCAAGTCCGGCGGCGACGACGATGAACAACAGGACGGGCCAGTACTCGGCAAGCACGATGCAACGTACCTCGCGCCGCATGGACGCATCAGTGACCGTGAAGGGCGCTCCGGCAGCTTCGACGGGGACGCAGGCTGGTGAGGCGCTTGCATCGCATCATTGGGGCAACGCGGATATCCGCTATCCGCGCCAGGTGAATCCGGAATCGCGCCATTGTATCAGTGCCGACGGCCACGTCGACAGGTTGCGGTCGCCGCAGGCGGTTGGTCGGCGCTGCGACCACTGCGTCACATCGTTTGCGTGGCACGCTCGGAGTTGAGTGTGCCGGCGAGGATGTTCTCGATCCTGCTGCGCGCGGCTTCGGCATCGCTGGATTCGTTGAAGTGGATGCCGACACCAGCGGTGCGGTTGCCCTGCGCCCCGGGCGGGCTCACCCAAACCACCGTGCCAACCACCGACATGCGCTCGGTTTCCTCGGCCAGGGTGACCAGCAACACCACTTCGTCGCCCAGCGCATGGCGCTGCGCGGTGGGTGCAAACAGACCGCCGCGCTTGAGGAAAGGCATGTAGGCGCCATACAACGCGGCGGCATCCTTGATCTTCAGGGAAACGATGCCCTGGCGGGCGGTGGCCGGTTTCATGGGTTCTCCAGGCGCGCAGCGCCGGCGGTCGATTCAATCAGATCCATATTCATGCACGCAACGTACCACGGCACCGGGCGAAGGTCAGCCGGGCACCGGCGGGTCGTCACCGGCCTCGTCGTGCTCGGCCAGCAGCGCGTGCCGCTCTTCGACCAGGTGCGCCCACGACGCAGGCGGCTTCCAGCGCGTGACCCAGCCGGGCACTGCGGCCGATGGCATGGGTCGGGATATCGAGTAGCCCTGCAATTGATGGCAACCCAGCGAGGCCAGCAGGTCACCCTGGGCCGAAGTTTCCACGCCTTCGGCGATCACCGTTCGCGCCAGCATGCGCGCGGTGGTGATGACTCCCGCGGCGATGGCCATGTTGCGATCGTCAAACAGTATGTCGCTGACAAAGCTCTGGTCGAGCTTGATGTGCTCTATGTCCAGTTGCTGGATGTGGCTGAGCGAAGCGCTGCCGGTGCCGAAATCGTCCAGCCCGACCCGAATGCCGCGACGACGGCACTCCTCGATGACTGCCTTGGCGCGGGTGTGGTCCATGCTCGGGCCGGTTTCGGTGATCTCGATGCCAAAGCCCACTTCCATTACGTCCGGGTAGCTTTCCAGCACTGATTCGATGTCACCGAAAAACGCCGGATGCAGCAGATGCCGTGTGCTGATGTTCACGGACACCGGAATGGACACGCCGGCCAGCATCCACGCATGGCACTGCCGCAGCGCCGCGTCCAGCACGAACCGGCCAATCGGCCGCGCCAGTTGCGGGTCGTCCAGCACGTGCATGAACTTGGCCGGTTCCACCAGGTCCTTGCCGGTGTCGTCCAGGCGCAACAACGCCTCCATGCCGGCCACGCCGTTGCGCCCCGGCAGCCCATCGATATAGACGATGGGCTGGAACAGCAACTGCAGTCGCGAGGTCTCCAGCGCACGCGCGATACGCTCACGCATGGCACGCAGGCGCAACTGCTCGGCTTCCATCGACGGCTCGTACAGCACGCCGCAGTCGCGGCCCTCTTCCTTGGCCGAGAACAGCGCCAGCTCGGCATGACGCACCAGCCCCTCGGCGTCACCGTCGTCGCGCGGAAACAGCGTCCAGCCGACGCTGGCCGACAGCTGCAACTGCTCCCCGGCCACGAAATACGGCGCCCGCAATGCCTGCAGGATGCAGCGGCTGATGGCGTCCAGTTGCTCCTTGCTGTCCAGGCCGAAGATCACCAGGGCGAACTCGTCCCCGCCAAAGCGCGCGAGCATGTCGTCCGGGCGCAATATGCCCAGGATGCGCGCGGCGGTTTCGGTCAGGACGCGATCGCCGCCATCGCGACCCACAGTGTCGTTGACGTTCTTGAAACGGTCCAGATCGAGCACGCCCACGGCCAGGACGTCCTGCTGCGCCGCGGCCGTGGTGTGCGCGGCCTCGAGCAACTCAAACAGCCGCCGCCGGTTCGGCAGGCCACTGACTTCGTCAAAGAAGGCGAGCTGTTCGATGCGCTTTTCGTGCAGCTTCTGCGCGGTGATGTCGCGCCACTGCCACAGCGAACCCTGGTCCGCGCCATCAATGCAGATCGGCGTGAAATCCCGCAGGAAAACGCGCCCGTCGCGCATGCGCACTTCGTCGCCTGTCACCGCGCTGCAGGCTGCGAGCGTCCGCGCAATGCGCTGCCATTCGTGTTCCGCGGGCGCACACCCCTCGGGCAGGCGATCGCGCAACTCACGCACCGTCAGACCCTCGAGCGAGTCCGGCGTGTCATGCAGATGAAACTGCGCACAGAACGCGGCATTGACGAAGCGCACCGTGTTTTGCGCCGACAGCACAAGCACGCCGATGTGCGGCATGGACAACGCAGCGCGCAGCTGCAGCGTGCGCAAGGATTGCATGTGCTCAGTTGCCGCGTGTGCGGCTTGCGCGCGCAGGCGTCCAAATGCCAGCCCAAGCACCGATGCCAGGTCCGGCCACGCCCCGGCATCGGAAGCGGCAAGCGCGTCGGCGGCGGTACCGAGCAGCAGCACAGCGGAGAGTTCACCGTCCGCGTGCAGCGGCCATGCACCGAGGCTGGCCACATCGGCCGGCACTTTCGACAGCGGCCACGGCGCCTGGCTGCCGCCAGCTGCCGTCCATTGTTGCGGGGCACCGGCTTGCAGCGCGCCCATCACGAACCCGGTGGAAGCGGCCGCCACGCCCGAGGTCGTGGCAATGGCCGCATCCGACGCCCCGGCTGGCCCGCAATGCGCGGCCAGGTGCAACTCGGCGCGCAGCGGATCCAGCACCGCCACCGCGGCAAACGTGCACTTGCCCTGGCCGCACGCCAAGCGGCACACAGCAGCGAACAAGGCGGCCTCGGATTCGGCACCCGTAGCAAGCGCCAGTGCGGCGCTGACCAGGCTGGAGCCGATGCCCGGGTCACGCATGGGCGCCGCACGCTGCGGCTGCGCGCGTGCAGATCCTTCCGGCAGCAATTTCCCATCCGTCGCATGCATGTTCGCGGCCCATCAGGAAAGCGGGGTGCACGGTGCCTGACATCCGTTGAAGAATCGTACTCGCAGCAATGCGCGCCGTCGCCTGTCGACGCCGATGTCTTGTAACGCACCCCGGCGCGGCCGCCAGCCCTCAGCGGACCTCACACCAGCCCCAGTGATCGAAGATCCATGGCGAAGGGACGTCCAGCGCCAGTCGCGCAAAGCGCGGACCGTCGCCGTCGCGCACGGATGGCTGAAGCTGGTAGCCGCCGTCGGCTTCGCGCTGCAAGGGTGCCTGCGCGTAGCGCCATGTGCGCGCGCCCTGGGTGTCCACCACGCTCAGCCACAGCAACGGCTGCAGCAGCGCTGGCGGGCGCCACGGCAAGCGGCCGTCGGTGCTCGTCAAGGGCAATGGATCAAAGCGTTCGGCGCCCTCCGCCAGTCGGCGCAAACGTCCACCACTCAACGCGGTCTGGCTGGCATGCGCCGCGAGCGCGGTGAGTTTCGTATCGCGTTGCGCAGCACTGCCACCGACATCGATGCTGGCTTGCCGCGCGGACGTCGCGTGCACCAGATAAGTCCACAGGACCGGCGGCTCCACACTGCCGGCCAAGGCCAGGCGCAGCAGCACGTGTGCCGCGCCGTGATCGGGGTGGCGATCGGCAAGCGCAGGCACGACCACCAGGTTGGGGCGCAGACGCCGCAGCCAATCGCGCAGCGTGGCGACCGCGGCGCCATCGGGGCGAAGCAGGCAATCGAGCAACCCCAAGTCCGGCCAACCGAGCACATGCAGGCGCTCTGTCGGCACACCCAGGCACTGCAGCGCGGCGCGGATTTCGCGCTGGCGGCGCTCGCCCCATCGCGCGCGCGCGGCGGCATCGATGCGTACGCGCCGCTCCAGCACGCGCTGCGGCCACGGATTGTTGTTGCCGGAAGTGAGCAACAACACGTCGACCGTGCCACCGGCAGCCAACACGCGCTGCAACAGCACGCCGGTGGCCAGGGTCTCGTCATCCGGGTGCGGGGCGACCACCAGCAACCGGGTGTTCGCATCAAACTGCACGTCCACTGCAGGCCCGGCCATCAACGCCAGCGCGTCAGCAATTCGAGGACCAGCAGGTCGTCGCGCAGCGGGCCGCGCAGGCTTTCACGCGTGCGGTTGGTGGCGGCGTACCAGGTGTCCAGGTGCGCGTCGTCCAGGACGCTGCCCAGTGGGCCGTCAGCGCCCAGCGCACGCGCCTTGCGCTCGTCCCCCGCCGCCTGCGCCGCAAACCACAGACGCTGCGCAGGCTCGTCCGCCAGCCAGCGCTTGACCACCGACAGCGGTTCGCCGCGGCCGCTGGCCAGCGCGGAAAGGTCCTCGCGAACCTCAGCCCGGCGCGCCAGCGCGCCGTCGCGCGACCACGCCAAGGCCAGCCCGGGGTTGCCGCCGGCAGCCTGCAGCGCGGCGTCGGCATCGTCGACTGTTTGCGAGCGCAGCCATGCCAATGCCTGAGCGGTCGCCGGCAACTCGAAATCCACGCGCTGGCAGCGGCTGCGGATGGTTTGCGGCAAGCGCCACGGCGCGTCGGCCAGCAGGATCAACAGCGTGCTGGCGGAGGGCTCTTCCAAGGTTTTCAGCAAGGCGTTGGCGGCGGCTGCATTCATGGCATCGGCAGGATCGATGCAGGCCACCTGCCACCCGCCAAACTGGCTGTTCATCGCCAGTCGCGCGGACAGCGCACGGATCTGCTCCACCACGATTTCGCTGCGCGGGGTACCGTCGCGGCGCAAACCGAAAGTCACCGTAACCCAATCCGGATGGCTGCCGGCCGCGAGCAGCAGACATGCGCGACAACGGCCACAGGCCTCGCCATCGCCTGGCGCCTCGCACAACAGGCCGTGCACGAATCGTTGCGCGAAATCGCGCTTGCCCAGGCCTGGCGCGCCGCACAACAGCAGCGCATGCGCCATCGCGTCCCGCGTCCGCCGCGATTGCAGCCGCGCCCATGCATCGGCGTGCCAGGGCAGTGCGCTCATGCTCGGCTTCCGGACATCAGTGCACGCAGCGCGGCGAGCGCGGCGTGCAAGACTGACGCGGGCGACTGGCTGGCATCGATCACGCAAAATCGCGCCGGCTCTGCCTGCGCGCGGGCGCGATAGATGGCGCGTACGCGCTCGAAGAAGGCGTCGGCCTCGACCTCGATGCGGTCGGCCGCCGCGCGTCCGGCGATGCGCTCGCGGCCGACCGCGACAGGCAGGTCCAGCAGCAAGGTGAGGTCCGGCTGCAGCCCGGCGCAGGTCCAGTGCTCCAGTTCGGCGATGCGTGCAGCGGGCTGGCCGCGACCGCCACCCTGATAGGCGTAACTGGCGTCGGCAAAGCGGTCGCACAGCACCCAGTGCCCTGCATCCAGCGCCGGCCCGATGACTGTGCGCGCAAGTTGTGCGCGCGAGGCAAACATCAACAGCAGCTCGGCCTCGGCAGCCATGCCGCGGTGCAGCGGATCCAGCACAAGGGCACGGATGGCTTCACCCAAGGGGGTGCCGCCAGGCTCGCGCGTCTGCACCACGCCAACCCCCTGCTCCGCCATGGCCTGATGCAGGCCGGCCAGCAGCGTGCTCTTGCCGGCGCCTTCGCCACCTTCGAGCGTGACGAACTTGCCACGCGGGGCGGGAGCGGTAGATGGTGATGTCGCATTGTTCGCAGTCATTGGCATCGCTTGCGCTGGTAGCAATCGACGTGGCGGTTGTGCTCATCCAGCGTATTGGCAAACACATGGCCACCATCACCGCGGGCGACGAAATACAACTCCGTGCCCGCGGCCGGGTGCAGGGTGGCCACCAGCGCAGCCTTGCCTGGCAGTGCGATGGGCGTGGGCGGCAGCCCGGGTCGCCGGTAGGTGTTGTACGGCGTATCGGTTTCCAGATCCGTCCTGCGGATGTTGCCGGCGTAGCTGGCACCCATGCCGTAGATCACGGTTGGGTCGGTCTGCAACAGCATGTGCGCGGCAAGCCGGCGCAAGAACACACCGGCGATGCGCGCGCGCTCGGATGGAAGGCCGGTTTCCTTCTCCACGATCGAAGCCAGGATCAGCGCCTCGTATGGGCTGGTCAGCGGCAGGTCGGGCGCGCGCTGTGGCCACAGCCTGCCAAGCGTCGTGCGCATTGCCTCGTGGGCGCGGCGCAGTATGTCCAGGTCGCTGTCGCCTTTGACCCAGGCGTAGGTTTCCGGCAGGAAGCGGCCTTCCGGCGCCTCGCCACCGGCGCCAAGGCGGCGCATCAGCTGGGCATCGTCCAGCGCCGCGCCGTCCTGGCCAAGCTTGGTGACCTTGGCCAGGGCCTGGCGCAACTCGCGAAACGTCCAGCCTTCGACAATGGTGAAGTTGCGCTGCAACACCTTGCCGCTGGCCATGTTTGCGAGCAGCTGGCGTGGCGTGAGTCCGTTGCCCAGCGCGTATTCGCCGGCATGCAGCCTGCTCGCCACACCCATCTGCGCAGCCAGTGCGCGCCAGTACAGCTCAGGCGCGCGCGTGGCCCCACGTGCCTTCAACTGGCCGACAATGCCACGCAATCCACTGCCGCGGGCCACGTCCAGGCTGTCGCCCTGCGTCGGCGCGTGCAGCGGCGCGTTGCTGAAGCGGCTGTAATCAGCCCAGCCCAGCGCAATGCCGACAAGCAACGCCGCAGCCAACAGCAGCGCCAGCGCGCGCCACAGGCCGTGACCGCGCAGCGTCGCCAAGCGCAAGGTGTGTCGACTCATCCCGCCTGCTCCATGGGGAAACCCAGTTCATGCCAATGTTGCTGCAACCGTCGCGTGGTGGCACCGGGTGCGTAGCCTTGCCTGGCCAGGCACCGCACCGGCACCACGCCACGCACGCTGGACACCAGGAAAACCTCGCTGGCGGCAAACAATGCCTCCAGCGACAGCAGCCCGACCTGCGAGTGCGGACATACTGCCAGCACCTCGGCCCGACCGACACCAGCGACGCCACAGCGATCGACCGCAGGGGTGCGCAAGCGCCCGGCCACCACTGCAAACAGGTTGGCGGAGATGGCCGAGACCACATTGCCGTGGATGTCGCGCAGTACGCCCTCTTCCACGGTCGGATCATCCCACTCCGCGCGCGCCAGCACCTGCTCCAGGCGATTGAGATGCTTGATGCCGGCCAGCAGCGGCTGCGAAGCCAGGCGCAGTTCGCACACGCGCAGGCGCAGGCCATCGCGGTAGACGGACCGGTCAATGACCGGTGGCTCAAAGCCCGCGACGATGCGCGTGGGGTTGGTACCGATGGGCAGCGCATAGCCGCGCTGGCCAATGCCGCGCGTCAACGTGATGCGCACCACCGCTTGCGGCATGGCTTGCGTGACTTGCAGCGCTTCGCGCCAAAGCCCGTCGGCATCCACTTTCGGCAGACCCAGGCGCGCGCAACCGGCAGCGAGCCGCTGCATGTGCCGCGGCCAGAACGGGGCAGTGCCATCGACGAGACGAATGGTCTCGAACAGGCCGTCACCGTAGGCCAGGCCACGATCCAGCGCGGATACCGAGTCGGTCCCCAGCCCGTTGACGAGCACGCGTGCGTTCATGGCGCGGGTACGCCCAGCGCCCGCAACAGGCCGCGCGCCTTGGCGCGGGTTTCGTCCAGTTCGCTGCAGGCCACGGAGTCGGCGACGATGCCGGCGCCGGCACGCAGGGTCAGCTCCGTGCCAACCAGCGCAAGCGTGCGGATAAGGATGTTGAGATCCATGTCGCCGTTGCGGTCGAGGTAGCCCAGCGCACCGGTGTAGGCACCGCGCGGCGAGTCCTCCAGCGCGGCGATGATCTGCATGCATCGCACCTTGGGACAACCGGTGATGGTGCCGCCGGGGAACGTGGCGGCAATGACCTGGCCCGGCGTGACGCCTTCGCGCAGCTGCCCGCGCACGTTGGAGACGATGTGGTGCACGTGCGTGTAGCTTTCCACCACCATCAGCTCGTCCACCACCACCGTGCCCGGCACGCACACGCGGCCCAGGTCGTTGCGTTCCAGGTCGATGAGCATGACGTGCTCGGCGCGCTCCTTGGGATGTGCGCGCAGCTCGCCAATGCGCACGGCGTCGTCGTCGCCTGCAACGCGCGGCCGGGTACCGGCGATCGGCCGGGTCTGCACGCTGCCGGCACGCACTTGCACCAGACGCTCGGGTGAGGAGCTGGCCAGCGACCAGCCGGGGCGTTGCAGCAAACCGGCAAACGGCGCGGGATTGGCCACACGCAACGCCGCGTGCAGCGACGAGGCACTGGGCGCACGCGCATAACTTGCGCGCCAACCACGCGACAAGTTGGCCTGAAAGATGTCGCCAGCATGCAAATGCTCGTGCACACGCGCAACGCCGTCGAGGAACCGCGCCGGCGCATCCTCTTTCCACGCCAGCGGTGCGGGCAGCGCGTCGATGCGTGCGGTGACGGAAAGGTCGGCCTGCAGCGTGTCCAGCAATGCCTCGTCGTCAAGCTCCGTCACCAGCACGGTGCGGCCACGCAGGTGATCGACGATCACCGCCGCCGGACAGCGCAAGGCCATCGCCCGCGGGATGCAGGCCGCCGGCCGCAAGGCCAGGCTCGGCTCGATTTCCGCCGCCAATTCGTACGCAAGGAACAGCACCCAACCGCCGTGAAACGGCAGGTCGTCGTCGTCAGGTTCGGTGCGTACGGCTGCCCACGCAGCGTCCAGCGCGTCGAGAAAGCGCTCGCCTGCGGCTGCGCCCTGCAACGCACCGTCAGCGCCAAGCGCCAGGCATTCGCGCGGGAAAGCGAACAAGATGTCATAGCGCGCGGCAGCGCTGCCGTGCACGACGCTTTGCAGCAGGCAGGGATAGCGCTCGGGAAAGGCGGCCGCCGGCGCGAGCAAGTCGCACACGCCGGCCAGTTCACGCTGGTGGATCACGCCGTGGTGCGACGAAACGCCAGCGTGCCGTTGGTGCCGCCGAAGCCGAATGAATTGGACAACGCCACCTCGATGGCCGCATCACGCGCGGTGTTGGCGACGAAATCCAGGTCACAGCCTGCGCCGGGCTCATCCAGGTTGATTGTCGGCGGCAACACCTGGTCGCGCAGCGCCAGAATGCTGAAGATCGCTTCCACGCCACCGGCGGCGCCCAGCAGATGACCGGTGGTGGACTTGGTCGAACTCATCGCCAGCTTGTACGCGTACTCGCCAAACACGCTTTTGGCCGCCATTACCTCGCCCAGGTCGCCCAGCGGGGTGGAGGTGCCGTGGGCGTTGACGTAATGCACGTCGGCGGGGTTGAGCGCGGCATCGGCCAGCGCGTTACGCATGCAGCGTGCCGCACCCTCGCCGCCTTCGCTGGGAGCGGTTATGTGGAAGGCGTCGCTGCTCATGCCGAAGCCAATGAGCTCGGCATGAATGTGCGCGCCACGGGCGCGGGCGTGTTCGTATTCCTCCAGCATCACGATACCGGCGCCATCGGACAGCACGAAGCCGTCGCGATCCTTGTCCCACGGACGGCTGGCGCGCGTGGGCTCGTCGTTGCGCGTGGACATGGCCTTGGCCGAGCAGAAGCCGGCCATGGCGGTACCGGTGGTGGCAAACTCCGCGCCGCCGGCGAGCATCGCGTCGGCGTCGCCGTACTGGATCATGCGCATGGCCAGGCCGATGTTGTGGGTGGCCGTGGTGCAAGCGGTCACGCACGCGATGTTGGGGCCCTTCAGGCCGAACATGATCGACAACTGGCCGGACACCATGTTGATGATGGAGCTGGGCACGAAGAACGGCGACACCCGCCGCGGGCCCTTGGCCTCCAGCTCCAGCGAAGTGGCCTCGATGGTGTGCAGGCCGCCGATGCCGGCACCTACCGCCACGCCAATGCGGTCGGCGTTGGCCTCGGTCACTTCCAACCCGGAGTCGCGCAGGGCCTGGGTGCCCGCGGCAACGCCATAGTGGATGAACGGATCCATCTTCTTGACGTCCTTGGCCGCCATCCATTGCGCCGGGTCGAAGTCGCGCACCTGGCCTGCGATGCGCGTGGCATAGCCGCTGGCGTCGAAATGGGTGACCGGGCCAATGCCACTGACTCCGGCCAGCACGTTGGCCCAGGCACTGGCAACATCATTGCCCACGGGCGAAATCACGCCCATGCCGGTCACTACCACGCGTCGCTTGCCCATCTTGAGCTCCTGTTGCGGCAATC
>JBDTIE010000197.1:0-17585 GCA_039936515.1 Rhodanobacter sp.
GCGCATCTTTGGTGGTGAAGGCCTGGTGCGCTGGATGAAGCGCTTCGGCATGAAGGACGACGACGCGCTGGAAGATCGCATGGTCAGTCGCCAGATCGAAAAGGCGCAGCGCAAGGTCGAGCAGCACAACTTCGACATCCGCAAGCACCTGCTGGAATTCGACGACGTCGCCAACGATCAGCGCAAGGTCATCTACACTCAGCGCGACGAGCTGCTGGAAGGCGAAGAGGTTGCCGCCACCGTGGCCGACATCCGCGAGGACGTGGTGCGTACCATCGTGCGCGCACACGTGCCTGCAGACAGCATCGACGAGCAGTGGGACATCCCCGGCCTGGACACCGCGCTGTCCGGAGAGTTTGGCCTGGCGCTGGACCTGGTGCACTGGTTCGAGCAACAGTCCGAGGTCGACTCCGAACGCATCCTGGACCACGTGCTGGATGCGATGAATGGCATGTTCCGCGACAAGGAAGAGCAGATCGGCGCCGACACCATGCGCCAGCTTGAGAAGCACGTGATGCTCACCGTGGTGGACAACGCCTGGAAGGATCACCTGGCGAACATGGACTACCTGCGCCAGGGCATCTACCTGGTGGGCTACGCGCAGCAGGATCCGAAGCAGGCCTTCAAGCGCGAAGCCTTCCGCCTGTTCTCCGAGATGCTCGACCGCATCAAGGCCGAGGTGGTGCAGATGCTCGCGCGCATCCGCGTGCGTTCGGAGGAGGAAGTCGCCGAGATGGAGGCCGAGCAGCAGCGCATCGCCGCGCGGCTGCAGCAGCAGATGCTTGCCAGCGGTGGTGGTGCGCCGGTGGGTGGCGCATTCGGCACCGCGCCGGAGGAGAACAGCGGCAACGTCACTGCCCCGCAGCGTCCGGCGCAGTTGGCCGGACCCAAGGTCGGCCGCAACGATCCGTGCCCGTGTGGCTCGGGCAAGAAGTACAAGCACTGCCACGGCCAGCTCACCTGACCAAGGCGGAAGCCTTGCCGTAGGGCGGGCACCGCCCGCCGCTTTCGTTCGTGGCGCCCGGATGGGACCTGCAACGTGGCGGGCGTTGCCGGCCCTACATTGCGCTCAGTCCTCGGCGCCGGGCGCGCGATGGCGCGTGGGCTCGGCGTCGACGCTGACGTAGCGCAGTTCCGGCTCGTCCAGCACCAGCGCGGTGAGCTTGCCGCCCCACACGCAGCCGGTGTCGATCGCATGCACGCCGAATCCGGCGAAGCGGTTGAGTGCCGACCAGTGGCCGCAGACGATGCGCAGGTCGCGCTTGCGCACTCCGGGCACCTCGAACCACGGATACAGTCCCGGCTTCTGCGTGCCGGGCACGCCCTTGGCATCGAAGTCCATGCGCCCGCTGACGTCGCAGTAACGCATGCGGGTCAAGGTGTTGATGGTGGCGCGGTGCCGGTCCAGGCCCTGCAGTCGGCTTGACCACGTCGCCGGGCGGTTGCCGAACAGGTTGCGCAGCAGCTTGGGATGGCGTGGGCTGGAGAGTTCGCACTCGACCTCGCGCGCGGCACGCTGTGCCTGCGCCAGCGTCCACGATGGCGCCAGGCCGGCATGGATCATGGTCCAGCCCAGCGCGGGGTCGTGGTGCAGCAATTTCTGCGAGCGCAGCCACTCGAACAGAACCGGCGCATCGTCGGAAAACAGCACTTCGCGCAATTCGGGATTGACCCGGGCCTGCGCATCCGGCCGGCGCTGGGCGATAGCCAGCAGGCTGAGGTCGTGGTTTCCCAAGGTGATGATGGCCTGCTCGCGCAGGCTGTGGATGAGGCGCAACGTCAGCAGCGATTGCCCGCCCCGGTTCACCAGGTCGCCGCAGAACCACAGGTGGTCGCAGGCCGGGTCGAAACGCAGCTTTTCCAGCAGGCGCTGCAACTCCGGGTAGCAACCCTGAACGTCACCAATGGCGTAACTGGCCATGCCGCAGGACTCAGTGCAGCGTGCGCGGGATGGACAGGGTGAACGTGGGGATCGGTGCCTCGAAGCAGGTGCCGTCGTCGGCCAGCATCTGGTAACTGCCGCCCATGGTGCCCACCGCGGTTTCCAGCACGGCACCGGAGGTGTATTCGTAATCGTCGCCCGGGCGCATCCATGGCTGCTCGCCGATCACCCCGTCGCCACGCACTTCCTCCACCTTGCCGTTGGCGTCGGTGATCATCCAGTGCCGGGTGAGCAGGCGCGCCGGCATCTCCCCGGCATTGCGCAACCTGACGGTGTAGGCGAAGACGAAGCGGTTGGCGTGCGGCCGGGATTGATCAGGAACGAACCGGGATTGAACCTGCACTTCGATCGTGTAGGTGGATTTTTCAGTCATGCCCGGATTGTACGGCCTGTGCCGTGACGATAGGGCGCGCGGTAGTGTTCGCATCGTGGTCAGCACGCCGTGCGGCGAGAACTTTGGCCAGGCGCACGAACGCCGGCGGCGCGAGCGTTTCAGCGCGCGCGCGCGGGTCGACATCGGCCTGGCGCATGGCGTCGGCATCAAGCAGTTTTCCCAGCGCGTTGGACAAGGTCTTGCGGCGTTGCGCAAACGCCGCCTTGACCACGGCGTGGACGTCATCGGCGTTGGCGTCGTGACGCGCATGCGCCGCCAGCGGCACAAGTCGCACGACCGAGGAGTCGACCTTCGGTGGCGGTCGGAACGCGCTGGCCGGCACGTCGAACAGCGGCTCGACCGTGCACGCCAGTTGCAACATCACCGACAGTCGGCCGTAGACCTTGCTGCCTGGTGCGGCGGCCATGCGCGCCACCACTTCCTTTTGCAGCATGAAATGCATGTCGGCGATCACCGCCTCGTGCTGCAGGCAGTGGAACAGGATCGGACTGGAAATGTAGTAGGGCAGGTTGCCGGCGATGCGCAGCCGGTCCACGCCGTGTTCGCGCGCCAGCGCGGTCAGGTCCACCTGCAGCAGGTCGGCGTGGATGATCTCCAGCGTGCCGGCATGGCGCGCGCGCTCGCGCAATGCGGGAATCAAGTCGGTATCAAGCTCGATCGCGGTGAGCTTGCCGGCGGCAGCCAGCAGCGGCAGGGTCAAGGCGCCCTCGCCGGGGCCGATTTCCAGCACAAAATCGTCCGCGCGCGGGGCGATGGCGCGCACGATGCGGCCAATGTAGCTGCGCTCGGCCAGAAAGTGCTGGCCAAGGCCTTTCTTCGGCCGTGCGCTCATGGAGCCTCGCCCGAGGGTGTCTGCTTTGCGCTGTGGCGGTCGGCGGAGGTGCGGGCGCGGCGCGCGATCATGTCCAAGGCCATGCGCGTGGCGGCCATCAGGCTGGCAGCGCTGGCGCGACCGGAACCGGCGAGGTCCAGCGCGGTGCCGTGGTCGACCGAGGTGCGGATGAAGGGCAGCCCAAGCGTGAGGTTGACGGTGGAATCAAACGCCTCGCTCTTGAGTACCGGCAGCGCCTGGTCGTGGTACATCGCCAGCACCGCGTCATAGCGCGCGCGCTGCGCGGGGACGAAGGCGGTGTCGGCCGGCAGCGGGCCGATGAGCTGCATGTGCTCGGCGCGCAGGGCTTCCAGCGTCGGGATGATGGTGTCGATCTCCTCGTGGCCGATATGGCCGCCTTCGCCGGCGTGTGGGTTGAGCCCAAGCACGGCGATTCGCGGCCGGGCCAGTCCGAACCTGGCCGTGAGCTCCGCATGCACGATGCGCAACACACGCGTCAGCAGCTCGGCGGTGATCGCCGAAGGCACCGCCGACAGCGGCAGGTGCGTGGTCGCCAGCGCCACGCGCAGGTCCGCGCTGGCCAGCATCATCACCACCTCGGCATGCGCCCGCGTGGCCAGGAACTCGGTGTGGCCGCTGAAGGGCACGCCGGCATCGTTGATCGTGGCCTTCTGCAGCGGTGCGGTGACCATCGCCGCGTAGCGTCCGGCCAGACAACCGTCGGCGGCTTCGGCGAGGGTGGCCAGCACGTGTTGCGCGTTGCGTGGATCGGGCTGGCCGGGGTGTTCTTCGACACCCAGCGGCACGTGGTGCACGCGCAGGTTGCCGGGCGCGCGTCGTGTGCACGCACTGCCATCGTCATCGCACAGGTTGATGCTCGCCCCGCAACGCGCGGCGGCCCGCTGCAGCAGGTCGCGGTCGGTGATGGCGATCAGATCCGCCGGTATCGCGCTGGCGGCAAGGCGGATCAGCAGTTCCGGCCCGACGCCGGCCGGCTCGCCGGCGGTGATCGCCAGCCGCGGCAGCGTGGCGCTCACCCCGCCTTGGGCGCCGCCGCCGAGTTGCCGGCGTCTCGCAATTCGGGCACCAGGATCTGGATATAGGCGTTGGCGCGCAATTCGCGCAGGTAATCGTCGTAGGCCTGCTCGGCCTTGCGGTTGCCAATGGACTGCCGCGCCTGGCCACGGGCGATTTCGTCGGTCAAGTCGCTCTGGCGCGTACCCAGACGCTGGATCAGGTGCCAGCCAGCCTCGGTCTGGAACGGCTGGGAGACCTCGTTGTCCTTGAGGCCTTCGAGCTGCTGGGCGATGGTCGAACCCCAGGCCTGCGGCTGGAACCAGCCCATGTCGCCGCCGGCATTGGCGGTGGTGTCGTCCTTGGAGTTTTCCTTGGCCAGTTTGGCGAAATCCTCGTGCTTGTCGACGATGCGTGTGTACAGCGCACGTGCCTTTTCCTCTGCCTGCGCCGGGGTCACCAGTTCGCTGGGCTTGATCAGGATCTGCCGGGCGTGGAACTCGGTGACCAGCTGGCGGCTGGGTTGGCGCTGATCGATCAGCTTGAGGATGTGGAAGCCGGTGGGACCACGCAGCGCCGGGCTGACGTCGCCAACCTTCATGTTGGCAACTGCGTCGGCAAATGCCGGCGGCACTTCGTCGAGTCGGCGCCAGCCCAGGTCACCGCCGTCCAACGCATTGGGCGCGTCGGAGTAGCGGATGGCCGCGGCGTTGAAATCCATGCCGCCCCTGATCGCCGCCTCGGCCTGCGCGGCCTTGGCCTGGCTGGCCTGGATCGCGGCCGCGTCGGCGCCGGCAGGAATGCTGATCTGGATGTGGCCCAGATGCACTTCGCCGGTCTTGTAGGTCGGGCTCTGCAGCAAGTTGTCGATCTCGCTGTCGGTCACCGACACCGAGTCGTGGACCACGTTCTCGTGCAAGCGCTGCACGGTGAGCTGGTCGGCAAGCTGCTGGCGGAATTGCGCAAAGCTGCCAGTGCGTTCAACCTCCGCACGCAACTGCTCAGGGGTCAGCTTGTTCTGCTCGGCAACGCCTGCCACCGCCTTGTCGACGTCCGCATCGGAGACATGGATGCCCTGGTCCTGCGCCTTCTGCACCTGCAGGCGCATGAGCACCAGCCGGTCGAGCACCTGCTTCTGCAGCACGTCGGCTGGCGGCAACTGCTCCGGATGTGCGGCGTACTGCTGCTGCACCGAACGCACTGCGTCGTTCAACTCGCTTTGCAGGATGACGTCGTCGTTGGCCACGGCCACGATGCGGTCCAGCGGCTGGCTGGCGGCGCTGGCACCAGGCAAAAGCTGCGCGTGCGCCGAGCAGGTGAATGCGCCTGCCAGCAGGAAGAGTGCGAGGGATCGCTTCATCAAGAAAGAACCTGTATCGCCGAAGCGGCTGCGTTATTGATAGCCGAGAATATCACGGTGCAAAAGCGGCTCGATCTGGCCACCGGTGGCGCCCAGGCCCTTGAACACGATTTCGAACATGATGGCGTTGTCGCGCCGGTTGAGGTTGCCCTGCGCCGACGCCGGGCCGTAACCGTAATTGCCCTGGTTGACGTAGCTGCGCTGGACCAGACGCAGACTGACGCAGCAGCTGTCGTACTGCACGCCGGCCAGCGCCTCGACCATGCGCCGGTCCGGCACCGACCAGGCTGCCGAAGCCACCAGACGCCAGCGATCAGACAACGGGTAGACCGCCGAGGCGCTGTATTGTTCCAACAGCCCGCGTCGGTAGCGGTAGGCAAAGTTGAAGATGCCGTTGTTGGCCAGCCGCCGCTGCAGTTCCAGCGTGCCCATGTCGGTGTGGCGGGTGTTGGGACTCCACTGGTAAGCGCTGTTCACACGCCACTGGTCGTTCAGCTGCACGCCCGCCTGCACCACGTAGGCGGAGTTGGACCAGTCCGTACCCAGCACGCGTTGCGGACTGAAGTAGTGGATCTGGCCGATGCTGGCCGAGGCGCGCTCCACGCCGTTCTCGTCCAGCAGGCGCGAGGACAAGGCCGCGGTGAGGTTGTTGGCATCCATCTGCCGGTCGGCGCCGGAATACAGGTTGGTCGAGAACAACTGCCAGTAGTCGAATGACATCAGGTTGGTATCGAACACCGGCAGGTTCGACTGGTTGCGGTAGGGCACGTACAGGTAGTACAGCCGCGGCTCCAGGGTTTGCGTGTAGCCGTGGCCGAACAGTGATGTGCTGCGATCGAAGATCAGCCCGCTGTCCACACTGACGATCGGCAGCGAGCGGCTCGGCGACTTGTCGGTGAACGGCGAGACGGCGCCGGCGCCGAGCAGGCCGCCATAACCGTATCGCCCATAACCGTTGCTCAGGTCATACGCGGTATATCGATAGCCCACGCGCGGACGCACAAACCACGCCGAGCCGCCGAAGCTGGCGGACAGGTAAGGGTAGAGGTCCAGCCGCTGGCCCTCGACAAAGCCCGGCTTGCGGAAGGCCACGGCGCTGGAACTCAGGCCTGCCTCCAGCCAGCGCGACAGCGGAAGGTCCACGTCGAATGCGGCATACGGCAGCTGCCGGTACGGCAACACCCCATCGGTAAGGAAGGGATTGGTGTTCTGGTAAGCGACGCCACCGATGGCCGCACTCCACCACGTCCCGCGACCACGCACAGTGGCCGAGGTTGGCAGCTGGTAAACCACGCCGCCGAGCTCGGTGTTGGCAAAGTCGTACAAATAGCTGCTGTCGGACACACGGTTGATGGAGGTGGCAAAGTTCCAGCTGTCCCACAGGTGCGTGTTGTCCGAGTAGTTGACCAGGTAGCGGTGGTTGCCTGTGGTGTCGGCCAGCGCGCTGGGCGTGCCGTGGTCACGCGCCAGGTATTGGACGTTGAGCTGGCCGCTGCTGCCGGGCACAAGATAGCGGAACTCCCCGCCCAGCATGGCGCCGCGCGCGCTGTAGAGGCGCGGATCCAGCGTGGCGTCGTAGTTTGGCGCCAGGTTGAGGTAGTACGGGGCGCTGATCTGGTAACCCGAGCGTGTGGTGTGGGCGAGCGTCGGATACAGAAAGCCGCTCTTGCGCCGGTCATCGGTTGGAAAACTGAAATACGGCAAGTACAGGAACGGCACGTTGCCCAGGCGCATCGTGGCGTGACGCGCGACACCCACGCCGGTGTCCTTGTCGATGGTTATGGAGCGGGCGCGGAACTCCCACACATGGTGGCCGACATCGCAGGTCGAATAGGTGGCCATGGTGTAACGCGATCGCTGCGCGTCCAGCATCTGCCCCTGGCGCGCCACGCCGTTGCCGCGCGAGTCAAGCATCTGGTAGCGCACGTCATCGGCGATGCCGGCGCGCTGGTCGGTGTTGCCGCGCATGTGCTCGGCGGCCAGCAATTGCCCGGCCTGCTGGTAGCGCACGTTGCCGCGGGCGTCGTAGTCGGTGGTGGCGTCGTTATAGTCGACGGCATCGGCCTGCAGCTGCTGGTCGGCGCGGCGCAGCCGGACATCACCGGACAGCCGGTACAGCGTCTGGTCGGAGCTGTCCACGTGGCGCGCCTGGGCCTGCGTCGGATCGGTGTCGCGTGCGCTCGGGTCCTTGTCCAGTGTCGGATCGTAGAACTCCAGCAACGCATTGGGCCGGCACATGCCGTAATTGAGCGGGCGCGGCGCGCAGTGGAATGCGCCCAGCGGACAGGCCGGGGCGAGGGTGACCGCGTTGAACGGCGGTACGGGAGCGGCTTCCGCACCGGTGCCGAACAAGGCCAGGGCTGCGGCGGCGGCCAGCAGGCGGCGTGGGGGGAAACTGGATGTCACTATCGAACCTGCCGGCCGTGAAGGCTGGTCAAGTTAGCAGAAACGCCGCAGACCGGCGTCCACGGCACGTGCCGCCGCGCTGCATCGACCGGCAAGGAGCGCGCGAGATCGGGCGTCATTCCATCAGCGCGCTGACATGCGCGCAGGTGCTGTCGGCCAGCGCCGCCAGGTCGTAGCCGCCTTCCAGCGTGGACACCAGCCGCCCGCCGGCGTGCGCGCGGGCCAGCGTCACCAGTTGTGAACTGATCCAGGCGTAGTCCTCGCGGCCCAGTTGCAGCTGCGCCAGCGGATCGCTGCGGTGGCCGTCGAAACCGGCGCTGACCAGCAGCAGTTGCGGCCGGAACGCATACAGGCGCGGCAGCAACACCTCGGCCCATAGCGCGCGGAACTCCGTCGAGCCTGCGCCGGGTGGCAGCGTGCCGTTGACGATGTTGCCGACGCCGTGTTCCGCCTCGCTGCCGCTGCCCGGGTACAGCGGCCATTGGTGGCTGGAGGCGAACAGCACGCGGTGCTCGGCATCGAAAATGGCCTGGGTGCCGTTGCCGTGGTGCACGTCGAAATCGGCGATGGCTACGCGCTTCAATCCGTGCGCGGCCAGCGCATGCGCTGCGCCAACGGCGACGTTGTTGAACAGGCAAAAACCCATGGCCTGGTCGCGCGTGGCGTGATGGCCTGGCGGGCGCACGGCACAGAACGCGCGCAGGCACTGGCCTTGCAGCACCGCGTCGACTGCGGCGGTGACCGCGCCGGCAGCGCGCAGCGCCGCTTCTGGCGAATGGGCGTCGACCCAGGTATCGGCGTCGAGCGCGCACGTCATGCCCGGTGGCGCGCCACGCAGGATGGTGTCCACGTGCGTGGGCGCATGTACGCGCAGCAACGCTTCACGCGTGGCGCGCGGCGCCTCGATGCGTTCCACGGCGGCGTAGCGGTCGTGATCGAGCGCCTGCAGGATCGCGCGCAGTCGCGTGGGGCGTTCGACGTGGGCGTCGCCCGGGTCGTGTTGGAGGCAGGCACTGTGCGTGTACAGCCGCAGCACGTGGACCTTCAGCTGGCAGGTTTGGGTTTGGGACGGCGCTCGTGCTGCCACAGCACTTCACCATGTCCGCTCTCGCGCGCCAGTACACGGCAAATCACGAACAGCAGGTCGGACAGCCGGTTCAGGTAGTGCTGCGGCTGTACGCGGATCGGCTCCTCGCGCGCCAGCGCCACCACCGCGCGCTCGGCACGTCGGCATACGGTGCGCGCCAGATGGCAACACGCCGCAGCCATGCCGCCGCCGGGCAGGATGAACTCCTTGAGCGGCGGCAGCGGTTCGTTCAAGTCGTCCAGGATCGATTCCAGGCGGCTGACGTCCGCGTCCTGCACGGTTTCCATGCCCGGGATGCACAGCTCGCCGCCCAGGTCGAACAAATCGTGCTGTACCTGCGTCAGCGCCTCACGCACGGCTGCCGGCACGGTGTCCGCGGCCAGCACCATGCCGATGGCGCTGTTCAGTTCATCGACCGTGCCGTAGGCGGTGACGCGCAGCGAATCCTTGCCCACGCGCGAGCCGTCACCCAGGCCGGTGCTGCCATCGTCGCCGGTGCGGGTGTAGATGCGCGAGAGGCGGTTGCCCATGCTGGCCTCAGCGCGCCAGTGCCGGCGCCGCCGCCGGCCGCGCCAGTGTCAGCACGGCGACATGGATCAGCGCGCCCACACCAACGTACAGCGCGGTCGTGCCCAGGAATGGCAGGTACCAGTCGCCGAGATTGGCCATCCAGCTTTGCCCGCTGCGCGGCAGCGGCACGGTGTCGCTCAGCCAGTAGAAGCTGCCGTTGGACACGAGGTAGCACGCCGCCTCGCTCACCAGCAACGCGCCCGCAGCCAGGCCGGCGGTGGCCAGGTTCAGGCCGCGCTGGTGCGCCGCCAGCCAACTGCCGCCCATCCACAGCGCGCCCAGGTAGACCGGAATCGTCCAGTACGCCGGCGACACGCAATAGTGGGTCCAGAAGTCCAGACCCTGGCCGGTGATGACAAAGAAGTCGATCAGCACCGCCTCGGCGATCAGCAGCACGAACGCCCAGCGCGCGGTGCCGCGCAGCCAGAAACCGGCGAGGAAGAAAACGCCCCATGTCGCATCCGGGATCACGCTGAAATGATGTATTCGCGTGGCTGCCATCACCAGTGCAAGCAACAGGAAAATGCCGAAGCGTTGTATCGAGGTCTTGGCCATTGCGGTTCCGTGGTGTCCTTGGGGCAGGCCTGAAGTCTATCGCAACGCCGCCGCGCCGATGCCCGGCTTGGGTATCATCGGCACATGCATACCCCCGTGCCGGCAGTGACAAACCCCCGCAGCGTACTGGTTGTCGGTGGTGGCCTGGTTGGCGCCAGTCTGGCCATTGCGCTGGATGCTGCGGGGATGGCGGTGACACTGGTCGAGGCCAGCGCGCCGCGCGTGGGCGCGCAACCGAGCTATGACGAGCGCAACCTGGCGCTGGCCAACGCCAGCGTCAATGGTCTGCGCAGCATCGGCGTGTGGCCGCACGCGCAGTCGCATGCCACGCCGATCCGGCAGGTTCGCGTGTCGCGCGCCGGCGATTTCGGCAGTACCCGCATCGACGCGCGGCAGCAGGGTGTGGCGGCCTTGGGCTGGACCTTGCCGGCGCGCCTGCTGGGTGCGGCGCTGCTGCAGCGGCTGGACGCGTGCAGCCAGTTGACGCGGCTTGCGCCTGCCACGCTTGTTGCGCTGGATCCACTGGCCGATGGCTGGCGTGCCCACGTGCGCGGCACTGGCGGCGAGCAGCAGATGGATACCGCGCTGGTGGTCGGCGCGGACGGCAGCGAGTCTTTCGTGCGCGCGACGCTGGGCATCGAGGTCGAGCGTCACGACTACCGGCAAACATTGTTTGTCAGCACCGTGACCCCGGAACATGACCCCGCCGGGCGCGCGTTCGAGCGTTTCAGCGATGACGGCCCGGTGGCGCTGCTGCCGCTGGCCGACGGCCATTGCGGCCTGGTGCTGACGGTGCCCACCGGCGACGCAACCCGCGTGGCCGCGCTGGATGACGCGGCGTACCTGGCGTTGGCGCAGCGTCGCTTCGGCTGGACGCTGGGTCGGCTGTCGCGCCCCGGACGCCGGCATCCGTATGCGGTACAGCGCGTGGTCGCCGCGTCGTTGATTGCACGCCACGCGGTGCTGGTGGGAAACGCCGCGCAGACCATCCATCCCATTGGCGCGCAGGGCTTCAACCTGGGCCTGCGCGACGCGCTGACGCTGGCGGAGATGATCGCTCCGGCCATGGATGCGGGTGCAGCCGAGCTGCTTCGGCGTTATGCCGCGCGCCGCGCGCCGGACCGCGAGGGCACCATGGCCATGAGCCACGGACTGGTGCAGCTGGCGTGCCTGCATCAGCCGTTGCTTGGGCCTGTGCGCTCGCTGGCGCTGTTGGCCTGTGACCGCCTGCCACCGCTGCAGCGGGCATTGGCGCGGCGTGGCATGGGATTTCGCGGCGAGCCGCCGCGGTCCGTGCTGGAGCCGCTGGGTTGATGGCCGCCGCGCCCGCCACCATCCGTCGCCGCCCACCTGCGCTGGATGTGGCCGTGGTCGGTGGCGGCATGGCCGGCGCCGCTACCGCGCTCGCGCTGGCGCAGGCCGGGTTTGCCACCGCGCTGCTGGACAGCCGCGCGCCGCGACCGTGGCAGCTGCAGGACGAGGTCGACCTGCGCGTCGTCGGGCTGGCGCCGTCGTCCATTGCCTTGCTGCATGAATTGGACGTCTGGACGGCCATTCGTAATAGTCGGTGCAGTACCTACACGCACATGCACGTATGGGATGCGCAATCCGGCGCGGAGCTGGATTTCGACGCCGCCGACAGTGGCCGCGACTCGCTGGGCTGCATCGTCGAGAACGCGTTGGTGCAGCGTGCGTTGTGGGATGCGTTGCCGGCGGCCGGGGTGCGCCTGCATTGCCCGGCGCGGGTGCAGGACATGCGCGCGCACGCCGACCGCATCGAACTGGAGCTGGCCGATGGCGACGCCGTGAGCGCGCGTTTGGTCGTGGCCGCTGACGGCGCCGAATCGCCTCTACGCAAGCGTGCGCGCATCAGCACGCGGGGACGCGACTATACGCAGCGCGCCGTGGTGGCGCACGTGGGTACCGAGCGTGATCACCAGCGCACGGCCTCGCAACGCTTTCTGCCCGGCGGGCCGTTGGCACTGCTGCCGCTGGCGGACGGGCGCAGCTCCATCGTCTGGTCGCTGCCGGCCGCCGATGCTGCACGCGTACTGACACTGGATGACCGCGCCTTCATGCACGCCTTGGGCGTGGCAAGTGACTATCGCCTGGGGCCAATCACCAGCACCACGGCACGCGCCGGCTTCGATCTCAGGTTGCAACTGGCGTCCAGCTACCAGGCTGAACGCATGGTGCTGCTGGGTGATGCCGCGCACAGCGTGCACCCGCTGGCAGGGCAGGGCGTGAACCTGGGATTGCGTGATGTCGTCGAACTGCGCGCCACGCTGTTGGCCGCGCGGGTCGCCGGCATCGACATTGGCGCGCCGCAAACGCTGCGCCGTTATGCGCGGCGACGCCGCAGTGCCGATACGCTCGATGCGTTGGGCTTCGATGCGCTGGCACGCATCTACGCCTGGCAGGCGACGCCGCTGGCCGCTGCGCGCGGCGCGGGCATGCGCCTGCTCAACCACCTGCCGGCGTTCAAGCGGCGCCTTGCGCGCCACGCCGCCGGCCTGTAGTCACCAGGATTTCCCTACCCTGAGGAGAACGCGATGCGCATGATCCGCTGCTGCTGCCTGTTCCTGCTGCTCGTCGTCCCGCTGGGTGCCGCCGCGGGCATGGTGCACAAACCGGTCGCGTGGAGCCAGGACGGGCAGGCCTTCCGCAGCATCTTGATTTACGACGACGCCAGCACCACGCCGCGACCGGGCCTGGTCATGGTGCCCAACTGGTACGGCGTGAACGCCGCGGCCGTAAAGAAGGCTGAACTGATAGCGGGCAAGGACTATGTGGTGCTGCTCACCGATGTCTACGGTGAGCACACGCGTCCGACCGACGCCGCGCAGGCGCAGGCTGCGGTCAAGCCGCTGTATGCCAATCGCGGCTTGCTTCGCGCGCGCATGATGCAGGCACTGGCGCAGTTGCGCAGCGCCGCGGGCAAGGCGCCAATCGATACTTCCCGGCTGGCTGCGATCGGCTTCTGCTTTGGCGGCTCGGCGGTGCTGGACTTGGCCCGCAGCGGCGCGGACCTGGCCGCGGTGGTGTCCTTCCACGGCGGGCTGGACACCGACGATCCGGCCTTGGCCGCCCACATCAAGGCGCGGGTATTGGCCATCAATGGTGCCGACGACAAGGGCACCATGCCTGACGCGGACAAGTTCATGGACGAGATGCGCGCCAGTCCTGCGGACTGGCAGTTCGTCGTGCTGGGCCATGCCGTGCATTGCTTTACCGAAGTGGGTGAGGACTCGGCCGGCTGCCGCTACGACGAGCGCGCGGCCACCCGCAGTTACCGCCTGATGCACGAGTGGCTGGGCGCGGCGTTCGCCGGCACACCCTGAGCCGGGTCAACTGCAGCTCTCCGGTAGTGCCGGCGCTGCAAAAAAGTGCGGTCAATGCGGCGCTGCTTGCACCCGGTTGCGACCGGCACGTTTGGCGCGGTACAGCGCCGCATCGGCGCGGGCAATCAGCGACTGCGGCGGCTCGCCGGGGTGCTGCGTGGCCACGCCGATACTTGCGGTGAATTGCAGAAGGTCGCCTTCGAATGGCAGCGTGCACGAGGCAATCGCCTGGCAGATCGCCTCGGCAATCGCCGCTGCATCGGCGGCGCTGGTGCCGTGCAGGATCAGCAGGAACTCCTCACCGCCGTAGCGCCCGACGTGGTCGCCGCGCCGGCTGCAGGCCACGATGATGCGGGCCACCTCGCACAGCACGGCGTCGCCGGCGAGATGGCCGAAGCGGTCGTTGACACGCTTGAAAGTGTCCAGGTCGAGCATGAGGATGGACAGCGGTCGCTGCTGGCACAGCGCGACGACGTACTCGCGCTCGAGCTGCTCCATCAGCGCGCGCCGCGTCAGCAGTCCGGTCAACCCGTCGGTATTGGCCACGTGCTGGAGCGCCCGGTTGGCCGTGCGCAGTTCGCTGGTCTGTTCGCGCACTTGCTGCGCCAGTTGCGCGGTGCGTCGGCGCAGGTAGACGGTACGCACGTGTACCAGCGCGTACATCGCGCCCAACAACACGGCAAGCAGCGCCAGGCGCACGCTGCTGCGTTCATGCCAGCGCGGACCGATCAGCAGTGGTATGCGCGCATCCACGGTTTGCGGATGCAGGCCGGGGATGCGTGCGCGCAGCAAGAGCTGATAACTGCCACCGGGCAGGTTGGTGTATTTCGTCTCCGGACGCGCACCCGGATCGATCGCCACCCACGGTTCGTCAAATCCTTCCAGCCGATACGCGTAGCGCACCTCCTCTGGCGCGGTGTAGTCGAGCAGGGCAAAGCCCACGCGGATCGAGCGGGTGTCCGCACCGGTGTCCAGCGCGTGACCCGGGCGCGGTAGCCGGGCAAACGGAACTTCGCGCTCGTTCACGGTCATGGCGGTCACCGCCAGCGCCGCTTGCGTGCGCGCCGGCGCGCCGTCGGTGGACGGCTCCACGACGGTCAGCCCACCCAGGCCACCAAACAACAGCTCGCCGGCCGGCCCGATGGCTGCCGTGCGTTGGTTGAAAAGATGCGTGCGCAAGCCGTCGCGCACGCCCAGTGTCTGCGTGCGCTGCCGACGCGGGTCGTACACGGACAGGCCGCTGGTGGACGCAGTCCACAGCCGCCCGAAGCGGTCGGCCAGCACCGAGGCCACATCGTCGCTGGCCATTTCGTCCTCGCGCCGGACGGCGACGAAAGGATGCGCAGGGTCATCGGCGGTGGTCGTGGTCGATGCCAGACCGCCATAAGTTCCAACCCAGATGCGTCCGTTGGCGGCGACGATGGAGCCGACGTAGTTTTGCGGCAGGCTGGAGCGGTCGCCGGGTACGTTCTGCAGGTTGTCGAACTGTCGCGTGCGCGGATCGAACACGGCGATGCCGTTGGCGGTGCCGATCCAGATTTCCCCGCCATCCAGCGGCACGATGTTGCGCACGTGGTTGTCCACCAGACTGTGGCGGTCACCTGGAACGTGCCGGTAGCTGCTTGTGCGGCCGTTGTCGGCAACCTGGTACAGACCGTCGTAGGTGCCGATCCACAAGCCGCCGGAGTGTGCGCTCAGGGCAAGGATTGGCTGATGATCGAGCGCGGCCAAGGCGAACGGGCGCACTCGCAGCGTGACCGGGTCGATGCTCACCAGCCCACGCGAGCCGACAAGGATGCGCCCGTCAGCCAGTTCATCGATGGCGCGTACGTCCTGGTCTGATTGCGTGCCGTCGAGCACCACGACGCGGATCGTGCCGCGTACCGGGTCCAGCGCCGCGACGCGTCCGCGGCTGAAACCAAGCCAGACCGTGCCGGCGCGGTCGGTGTACACGCTGCGCACGTTCTGGCCGGCCAGCGCCCCGGCGCTGCCCAGCAATACCTGACCGTCCAGCACGTGCACGGTCGAACGATGAATGTCGTGTCGCGAAGCGGCGGATTCGGTGGCTACCCAGACGCCGGCGGAGCGGTCCAAAAACAGCGCGCGCACGATATTGCCGCCGAGCGAGGCGGTGCGTGCGCTGTCGTGACGGATCGGCGTGGCGACGCCAGTACGCGGATCCCACCCAACCACGCCCACGCCATCGGTGGCGATCCACAAGCGCCCGTCGGGAAGCTCCAGCAAGTCGCGGATGGTGCGGTGCTGGATCGCCTCGCCGTCGCCGCGCAATGCCGGCGGCACGCGGGCATCACCGTGCGCGTCGATTTTCACCACGCCGTTGGTGCCGCCCCCGGCCCACACGTTGCCCGCACGATCCTGCAACAGGCTCCAGACATCTTCGCCAAGCACGTCGGCAGCGTCGGCCTCGTCGCTGGTGACGCGTTGGAAGACCTTTGCGCCGGACTGGCGCACATACAGACCGCGGCTGCTGCCGGCCCACAGCCGGTGCTGCGCGTCATGCAGGATGGCAAACACCGCCACCCCCGGCGCCAATCCCGGGGTTGGCGGGCGCCTGACCTGGCGCAGATCCGCGCCCAGATGGCTCAAGCCATCCTGGCCGGCGATCCAGAAGCCGCCGGCAGGATCGGGCGTGAGCGCATAGATGCGCGAGCCGGTACCGCGGCCGGGCGAGCGGTCGTAGCTGGTGAAACGATTGGTGTGTGGATCGAAGCGCGCCAGACCGCCGCTGGTGGTGCCCACCAGGATGCTGCCGTCGGGCGTGCTGCGCAGTGCGCGGATGTAATCGTCTGGCGGACCGCGTCCGGGCTGTTCACTCTGCCGGAAGACCTGCGTGCGCTGTCCGTCGTAGCGCGCCAGTCCACCGACCGTTCCGATCCACATCAGCCCGTCGCGGTCCTGGGTAAACGCATTGACGGTCGCGTGCGGCAAGCCGCGACTTACGCCAACGTGTTCGAAATCCACAGTCTGCCAATGCGCCCATGATGGCGCGCCGGCGACCGGAGGCGTGGTGCTTGCGGCGAAAATTGGCAGCGCCAGGCCCAGCGCGATGCACGCCAGCATGCGCGCCCAGGTGCGCACGTCTGCCGATCCGTTGCAGCGGTGTCCCATGCTGTCGCCCCAGATGACCGGATGAGCCGGCACGGCTTCGGACAACGCTGTTGCCTCCGCACGTGGGGGCGACTGTAGCAAAGCCGGCGCGCCGCGCGCCGGTGCATTGCGTTGCTGGCGCAGCCGGCCGCGCCTGCGCGACGGCGTGCAGGCCGATGCGGCTCAGTGGTTGCGTTGCACCGCGTAGTCGGCCAGTGTCGCCAGCGCGTCACGCTGGGCCGAGGCGGGAAGCCGCGCCAGTGCCGCGCGCGCGGCCTGGGCGTGGGCGCAGGCCCGTTCGCGTGTGCGCTCCAGTGCGCCGCTGCCGCGGATCGCGGCGACGATGGGCTCCAGCGCATCGATGCTGCCGTGCTCGATGGCGTGGCGCAGCACGCGCGCGTGGCTGGCGTCGGCGGTCTGTAGCGCGTAGATCAGCGGCAACGTGGGTTTGCCATCCATCAGGTCATCGCCGATGTTCTTGCCCAGCGTGTCGGCGTCGCTGACATAGTCGAGCAGGTCGTCGGCGATCTGGAAGGCGTAGCCCAGCTCCATGCCATAACGGCGCAAGGCGTCGACCTGGGCTTGCGGCAGGCCACCGAGGATGCCGCCCAGTTCGGTCGCGGCGGCAAACAGCACGGCGGTCTTGCGCTCGATCACCGCCAGGTAGGCCGCCTCGCTCACGCTGGCGTTGCCGATGTTGAGCAGCTGCAGCACCTCACCCTCGGCGATGGTGTTGGTGGTGTCGGCCAGGATGCGCATGATGCGCATGTCGTCCAGCTCCACCATCAGTTGGAACGAGCGCGAATACAGAAAGTCGCCAACCAGCACGCTGGCGGCGTTGCCCCACAGCGCATTGGCGGTCTTGCGCCCGCGGCGCAGGTCCGATTCGTCCACCACGTCGTCGTGCAGCAAGGTGGAGGTGTGGATGAACTCGATCACCGCCGCCAGCTTGATGTGCTGCTCGCCGTGGTAGCCG
>JBDTIE010000198.1:0-3026 GCA_039936515.1 Rhodanobacter sp.
AGCGCCGCCCACAGCCACGGCCGACTCGACCTCGGCCCCGCGCACCTTGAAGCCGCACTGCGACTCCATGTGCTGCGGTCCGAACGGCAGCGCCAGGTTGCGTGCGGTGCGCGCCATGTCCATTACGTCCGGTGCCGGCACGGACCTGGCTGCATCCAGACGCTGCGCCAGCTGCAACTGGTCGCCAAGTACGGCGGCGCGCACGATGCCGAGCGCCGCGCGATGTCCGGGATCGGCGGGCGGTGCTGAAGAAAGTCTGTCGCGCGCGGCGGACGCGTGTGCTGGCAATGAGCCGGGCTCGAGTCTCGACACCCAGGTCAGGTCGCTGGCGCACACCCGCGCCTCGGGCTTCTGGTTTACGCGGCCAAGCAGGCCCTGGTCCCGGACGCGGCGCATCACCTCTTTTTCGAGCCAGTCCGACAGTGCCTTGGGACGCACATACACGCCGCGCTCCCCGTCCAGGTCAGCGACCAGATCGAAGTCACCCTTGCCTGCCAGTCCATCGAGCAATGCATCGGTGTAGACGGCACGGAACACCACGGACGCTGCGGCTGCAGCGGCTGCAGCGGCTACCGGATCGGGCAGCTCGGTGGAGGCCCGGCCCAAGCTGGTAGCGTACAAGGTGTCCACCGGCCGCAGGCCGGCGTCAGGCACGTCGTTGGGAAAAACCACCACGCTGATGGATGCCGCGCCCTGGGCCTGGATGCCCTCCGCCGGAACGCGACACGCGTCGGAGATCACTACCACGTGCCGGGCCAGGCCGTACTCGGCCTGGGCCACACTGCCGCGCACGTTGATCACCGACAACGGATCCTTCGGCGCGTCGGTCAGCAGCCAGTATTCATTCTTGTCGATGTTGACGCCGTGTCCGGCGAAGTAGACGAGGATCTGCTCGACCCCGGCCCCTTGGTGGAACGACTTGATCGCCCTGATGACCTGCGCGGCGTCAACCGGCCCGGTTTCGTCGGTGATGAGTACCGCGCGGGCCGGGTCCAGCCCCTGCTGCAACGCCCACGCATGCATGCGTCGCGCACCCGCGGCGGCGTCCTCAAGCTTGTGCAGCTGCCCGCTCTGGTCCACCCCAATGAAAACGCCGGCTCGGATCATCGATGCATCTCGTGGCCACGGGCCTGACGAGGATAGCCGCGATGTGCACGTGCGCCTAGGTGCGTGCCTGACGAGACCCGAGGCCGTGCCCGACTACAGGGTTGGCTACACTCGTTGCCAACTCCGGCGATGACACGATCCCTTGCGCAACCTGACCCTGCTGCTGGACTTTGACGAGCAATACCGTCGCGATCAGCAACAGGATCGCCGCTTCCTGCATCGTCGTGACCGTTGCCTGTGCTCGGAACAGGCAATCGACGGCAGCCGTGGCTCGCTGGCCGCCTGGCTGCACGCAGTACACGGGCACGACGTCGACCCAGCGCACATCGGCGAGCGTCTGCGTGTGTGGCGCTGGATGCGCGTGCTGTTCGTTGTGCTCGGCCTGGTGTTGGGCGCGGCCACCATGCTGGGGCTGCTGTATTACGACGGCGGTCGCCAGATAAATGTCACCCTGATCATCGGCGTCGCGCTGTTGCAGTTGCTGCTGGCGCTGTTCACCACGGCGCAGGCGTGGAGTGGGTGGCAGCCATGGCGCGGCGTGTTCCGCAGTCTTGCCACGCGCTGGATGCCAAACCACGCACAACCGCACCCCCTGTTGCGCACTCTGGCGGCGCCGTTGGCGGCGCGCATTGCGCAAACCGGTGGCCTCGCGTTTGCCATCGCGGCGCTGGTCGTGTTGCTGAGCCAGGTCGTGATCCACGACCTGGCGTTCGGCTGGAGCACGACATTGCAGGCTTCGGCCCCCGCGTACCACGAGCTGACCCGTGCGCTGGCGTGGCCGTGGCGCAGCTGGCTGCCGGGCGCGGTGCCATCGTTGACGCTGGTCGAGCAGTCACGCTATTTCCGCGTTGGTCCCGAGCTCGCGGCCAACCCCGAACTGCTTGGCAGCTGGTGGCGATTCCTCACCATGCTGTGGCTGTTTTACGTCGTGCTGCCGCGCATCGTGTTGCTGGCGCTGGCTCGCGTGCAACTGGCGTGGCGCGTGCGTCACCAGCTTGCCGTGCATCCGGGGCGTGCCGCTTTGCGCGAGCGCTGCACCACGCCGTGGATCGACACTGGTGATGGCGTCGGCACCGGCACGCTGCCGCCTGCCGATGGCCGAACGCTTGCCCCGGCGCCGGCGACACCCGGTCGCGTGTTGATCCGTTGGGCTGACGCCGGTGAATCCGGGCTCGCGCGGCAATGGCTCGGTGCCGATGGGCTGGCCTTGGAAGCCGGCGGTTCGGCCAGCCTGGAGGAAGATGGCAAGGCCCTGGAACAGGCGCGCGCCATCGGTGGCCCGGTGATCATCCTTGCGCGCGGGTGGGAGCCGCCCACCGGCGAACTCGCCGACTTCATCACCCAGGCACGCACACGCCTGGCCCACGCGCCGATCCAGCTGCTGCCCCTGGCAGCGGGAACGCCGCCGGCGTTGCCGGATGCGCGGGCGCTCGCGCCATGGCTGCGCTTCATCCAACACCTGGACGAAGCGAACGCCGTCGTGGTCGATGTACCGGCCACGGGAGTCGCGCCATGAACGACCTGCCACGTTTCGCTGTCGTCGGCCACCCCAACAAGGGCAAGTCGAGCATCGTCGCGACGCTCGCGCAAAACGACGGCATCGCCATTGCGCTGGAGCCGGGCACCACCCGCAACAGCGACGTGTATCCCCTGCGCGTGGATGGCGAGACCTTGTACGAGCTCATTGATACCCCCGGTTTCCAACGCCCACGCCAGGCACTGGAGTGGATGCAGGCGCAGAGCCGCGCCGCCTCGGACCGTCCCGACACGGTGCGCGCGTTCGTGATCCAGCATGCGGGTGAAGCACGTTTCCACGACGAGTGCGAACTGCTGCGGCCGATCATCGACGGCGCGGGCATCTTGTATGTCGTCGACGGCTCGGTGCCGTATTCCAGCGAGAACGAGGCGGAGATGGAGAT
>JBDTIE010000199.1:0-11155 GCA_039936515.1 Rhodanobacter sp.
GAAAGATGTACCCCGGCGCCGATCTGCGCGCAGGAACCCACCGTGGCCCATGTGTCCACCATCGTGCCGGCACCCACGTGGGCGCCAATGTTGACGTAGCTGGGCATCAGCACCGCATCGCGCGCCACATGCGCGCCGCGGCGCACCAGCGCGCCCGGTACCACGCGCGCACCCAGCGCGGAAAGCGCGGCCTCACCCCCGGCGGCAAAACGCAGCGGCACCTTGTCGAAAGCCAGCGCCGCGCCACCGTCGACAACACGATTGCCGCTGATGCGGAAGTACAGCAGCACCGCCTTCTTCAACCACTGGTTGACGGTCCAGCCGCCGCCCTCGCCAGGCTGCGCCACGCGCAAGACCCCGGCCTCCAGGCCGTCCAGCACCTGCTCCAGCACCGGCCGCAGCGCCTCCACGTCACGTGCGGTCAGCGCGTCACGGCGGGCAAAGAGGTCCTCGATCACGGTTTGGGCGGTGGATGTTGGCGCAGACATGGGCACTCGATCAGGTTGTGGCGGACACGGATGCGTCAAGGGTACAGAGTCAATGCGCCCAGGGTGAGAAGGCAGATCAAGAACGTGCGTCTGGCGCCTCCACGCGCGCTCACGTCTCGTCGGGGTCACCGATCCACACCCTCATCACGGCTCCTGCACCACTGTGCACAGGTTGATCGGAGCGCGTAAGAATGCGCTCATCGGCACACGCCACCCCGATACGCCCCACGGCTCGCCGCGAGCGCCAATCGTCGCGACCGCGCTTACGCCCATCGGAGGAGACACCCATGCGTAGCCCTGCAAGCATTGGCAAACATCCGGTTCATCCCATGCTGGTGGTGTTCCCCATCGGCTTGTGGGTTTTCTCGCTGGTATGCGACCTGATCGGGCTGACCGTAGCCGAGCCGCAGGTATGGTTCACCGTGGCGCTGTACACCATGGTCGGCGGCTTGATCGGCGCACTTCTGGCTGCGGTGCCCGGCTTGATCGACCTGCTCTATTACAAGGGCGGCAAGCCGCCGCTGAAACGCGTCGCGCTCACGCACATGGCCATCAATCTGTCGGCGGTGGCGCTGTACATACTCAATGTACTGATGCGCGTTGGCGGCCACGAGAGCATGCGCATACCCATCGCGTTGTCACTGCTCGGCGTGGCGATGATTGCCGTGTCCGGCTGGCTGGGCGGACAGATGGTGCATGTCTACGGCGTCGGCGTGCAGGGCCGTGAGTAGCCCGTGGCAGGTGTCCACCACGACACCGTCCGACATGGCCAACAGCGGGCACGTCCGCTGATGTCGAACCGTTCAAGAACGTTTGCCCGCGCGCTGCTGGGTCTGGCGGCCACGAGCGGCTGGGCGAGTGCGCAAACGCCGGCCGCGGACCGGGCGCAGCCGGCGTCGACAACGGCCACGACGTTGCCCGCCGTACGCGTTGAGGCCGCGCGCCTGGATGTCGCGCCGCTGGATATCCCCGCGTCGCTGAGCGTGGTCGCGCTGTCGCCCGCCGGCGCCGGGCAACCGGGCGTCAATTTGTCCGAGGTGCTGGTCGGCATCCCCGGCATTCTTGCCCGCAACCGGCAGAATTACACCCAGGACGAGCAGATCAGCATTCGCGGCTTCGGCGCTCGCGCCACGTTCGGCGTGCGCGGGGTGCGCCTGTATGCGGACGGCATCCCCGCGACCATGCCCGACGGCCAAGGTCAGGTATCGCATTTCAACCTGGACACCGCCGCGCGGGTGGAAGTGCTGCGCGGTCCATTCTCGGTTCTGTACGGCAATGCTTCCGGCGGCGTGGTGCAATTGTGGAGCGGCGATGGCACGGATCCGGCGCGAACGACGTTGGCTGTCGGCGGCGGCAGCGACGGCGCGTTGCGCACCAGCGTGCTTGCGCGCGGCGTTGTCGGCGCGGTGGACTACAACCTGGCCGCGTCCAATTTCACCACCGACGGCTATCGTGCCCACAGCGCCGCGCGGCGCGAGTCCGCCAACGCCAAGGTCGGCATCGACCTTGGCGCCCAACGCCACCTCACCTTCGTGTTCAACCGCATGCTGACGCCGCACGCCGACGACCCGCTGGGACTGACGCGCGCGCAATACCAGGCCGATCCACGCCAGGCTACCGGCGTGGCCACGTTGTACGACACGCGCAAGAGCGTGCGGCAGAACCAGCTCGGCATGATCTACGAGCAAACGCACGCCGCCGACACATGGCGGGCGATGGTCTACGCCGGGCAGCGCGCGGTGCAGCAGTTCCTGTCCATCCCACCGTCGGCGCAACGCAACCCGCTGCAATCCGGCGGCGTCATCGATCTGGACGGCAATTACGGCGGCAGTGACCTGCGCTGGACGCATCGCGGCGAGTTGGCCGGCGGCGACACCGAGTGGGTGTTGGGCGCCAGCTTCGACAGCCAGCGCCAGGCGCGCACCGGTTACGAGAACTTCATCGGCGACCGCTTGGGCGTCATCGGCGCGTTGCGCCGCGACCAGACTGATGCGGTGTCGAGCTTCGACCAGTACGCGCAGTGGTACTGGCACTTTGCGCCGCGCTGGTCGCTGCTGTTGGGTGCGCGCCACGACGTCGTGCGTTTCCGCACGCGCGACCATTACATCACGGCACGCAACCCGGACGACAGCGGCGGCGTCGATTACACCGCCACCACGCCGGTGGCTGGCGTGCAATTTCGCGCCAGCGACAACCTGCGCCTGCACGCCAGCTTCGGCAGCGGCTTCGAGACGCCCAGCTTCAACGAGGTGGGCTATCGCCGCGATGGCGGTGCGGGCCTTGCCTTCGACTTGCGCCCCGCGCGCAGCCGCAACCTGGAACTGGGGGCCAAATGGCGGTTGCAGCCGGGCCTGCAACTGGACGGGGCCGTCTTCCGCACCAATACGCGCGACGAACTGGGCGTGGCCAGCAACCAGAATGGCCGCTCGACCTACCAGAACATTGGTCGTACCCGCCGCCAGGGCGCAGAGCTTGAACTGACCGGCACACTTGGTCACGGCTGGAGCGTGCAGGCCGGTGCAACCCATCTGCGCGCGCAGTTCGCGCAAGCCTTCGGCGTGTGCAGCGCCACGCCCTGCCCGGTTGCCGACACCGTGGTGCCGGCGGGCACGCCGCTGGCCGGCATTCCGGCCAACTACGGCTCGCTGCGGATCGGACATGATCATGGGCCCGGCTGGCGCGGCGGCTTCAGCTTGACCGCGGTGGGTGCCACCAGTGTCAACGACGCACATACCGCACAGGCCCCGGGCTACGCGCTGCTTGCCGTGGACGCCGGCTACGCGCTGGCAGCAGGCAACGGACGGCAGTGGCTGTTCACCGCGCGCGTGGACAACCTCGCCGACCGCAGCTATGTCGGCTCGGTCATCGTCAATGATGGCAACCAGCGCTTCTACGAGCCAGGACCCGGACGCAGCATCACGCTGGGCGCGCGCTTCACATTTTGAGCGGAAACCGTTATCGGCCCTCGTCCGCAACTTCGCGGTAATTGGCCGGCAGGCGGTTGTGGATGGCGGTGGCGGCCACGGCGGCGTGCCCGACCGCAACGCTGATCTGGTTGAGCGCCAGCACCACGTCGCCGATGGCATACACGCCGTCCACGCTGGTTTGCTGCGCGTCATCAACCCGCAGTGCGCCCTCATGCGCGCGAGCGCCGAGCGCGGTAGCCAGATCCGACTGCACGACCTCACCCAGCACCGGGTAGATCGTGTCGAAGACCGCCTCGTCACGTTGCGCGAAACGGACGCGGCAGGTCTTGCCCTCGCGCTGAAGCCCGCTCGCCACCGGCAAAATCCGTACCTGTGCCGCACGCGCCAGCGCCGTATCGTCGGCGCTGACCGTGTCCGGTTGCGACAGGACCACGCTGACCCGGCGCGAGAACGTGCGCAGGAACAATGCGTGGCGCAGCGCCGACTGCAGCGGGCCGTACACGGCGATGCGTTCGTCGCTGGCCTCGTAACCATCGCAGATGGCACACAGGCGTACCACGCCAGCGGCAATGGCATCTTCTAGATGCTCCATCGGCGGCATGGCGTCGACAATGCCGGTGGCCAGCAATACGCAACGCGCGCGCCAGCGCCGCTCGGCTGCGCGTACGACGAAGCCGCGGCCCTCGCGTTCCAGCTTGTCCACGCGCGCATCGACGATGCTCGCGCCAAAGGTGCATGCTTGCGTACGCAGCTTTTCCAGCAACTGCACGCCACCGACGCCGAACGGGAAGCCGGGACAGTTGTGCGTGGTCGGGATCCAGCGTGCCCGGCTGGAGCCCGCATCAAGCACCACGATGTCGCGGTGGAAACGCTCCAGGTAAGTTGCCGCAGTCAGCCCGGCCGGGCCGGCGCCAACGATGATGCAGTCAAGCACCTTGTCGCCGCCGTCAGCGTTGTCTGCCGCCGTGTCCGTTTGCGCGTTGGCCACTGTGATTGCCTCTGGTTGATCAGGCAATCATCGACGGCAAGCGTTGAAAGGCGCGTGACCGTGCGGCCTAAGCCCGATGGCAAGCGTCGACTCAGGCAGTCGGGCGCTGGCCTGGCCGGCGCAGCGCGGCCAGGCCGCCGATCAACAGCATGCCGATGCCAAACATCCCGAGCGTCGCCGGTTCCGGCACGGCGGACGCGGTCATGAGTGTGAAGCTCTGATCCGCTGCGGTTCCCCATGTCCATGTGTACGTTCCCGGCATGATGCCGAGACTGGCGAAACTCGCGTTGTTCCAAACCGCGCCACTGACCAGGGCGGTGCCTGAAACGTAGCCCGTGGGCAGAAAAAAGAGCGGCAGGCCGTAAAAGTCGTTGGAGCCGACGATGGCGACGGAATCTCCGATGACGGTGCTCGCTCCGGTGCCGCCGCCGCTTCCGAAACTCGTCGGGCCGGTGAAGCCGGCATACACGTCCAGGTTCGTCAGTGCACCGCCGGTATACAAATATCCAGACACCGGCCACACGGCGCCCAACGCCGGATCCGCTCCGGCGTAGATCGTCAGGCCATCGAGATTGAAGGCGCCGCTGCCGATGGCGACGACGCTGTTTCCCTGCTGTGCGAGCGTGACGATATAGGGCACGGCCTGCGCAACGCGCGGAGTCAACGCGATGGCAGCCAGCAGCGCAAGGCTTGACGATCCAAGGCGCCGCAACCACATGGTCGAAAAATTGCTCACCGGCTCCCCCAGGCGTGCGCCACATGCACTCGCGTCATGTAGCGAAGCACAATCCACGCCAGCAGTGAAATTGTTTTTCATTCAATGCCTTGTGCATCAGACATGTTGCGGACATCTGACGGATGTAAAGTATTTCGACAGAATCCATCAAGCCACAAGCCGGTGTTGAAGGCCGCTGGCAACGGCGCACTCTCAACCGTCAAGCAACAAAAACACAAACGCCACCGGGAAGGTGGCGTTTGTGTCTGAAACAATTGGTGGGCGGTACAAGGATCGAACTTGTGACCCCTACCATGTCAAGGTAGTGCTCTACCGCTGAGCTAACCGCCCTCGCGTGTGGCGCGAGCCGCGCAGTATAGAGGACGTTCCGGTAGTCGACAACAACGACACGGCTACATCAATGCAGTGACTGCTCGCGCAACTGGTGGATCTGGTCACGTACGCGTGCCGCTTCCTCGAACTCCAGGTTCTTGGCGTGCTGGTACATCTGTGCTTCCAGTTTCTTCAGCACGCCGGCCGCCTGCTGCGCGGTAAGACTCGTGTAGTCGTTGCTGGTTTCGGCGACCGCGTGGCCGTGCGCCGCCCTGCTGCCGCGGCGGTTGCCCGCTTCGCTGCGTGCGCCTTCCATGATGTCGGCAATCCGACGGACGATGGTGGTCGGGGTGATGCCTTGCTCCAGGTTCCACGCCACCTGCTTTTCGCGGCGGCGCGCAGTCTCGTCGATCGCCATGCGCATCGAATGGGTGATCTGATCGCCATACAGGATCGCCTTGCCGCGCACGTTGCGGGCGGCGCGGCCGATGGTCTGGATCAGCGAGCCGGTGGAACGCAGGAAGCCTTCCTTGTCGGCATCGAGAATCGCCACCAGCGACACCTCGGGCATGTCCAGGCCCTCGCGCAGCAGGTTGATGCCCACCAGAACATCGAACTGGCCCAGACGCAGGTCGCGGATGATTTCGCTGCGCTCGACCGTCTCGATATCCGAGTGCAGGTAGCGCACCTTCACGTCGTGTTCGGACAGATACTCGGTGAGGTTCTCGGCCATGCGCTTTGTCAGCGTGGTAACCAGCACGCGGTCACCCATCGCCACGCGCTTGTGCACTTCGCTGAGCAGATCGTCGACCTGGGTACGCACCGGGCGCACCTCCACTTCCGGATCGACCAGCCCGGTCGGTCGCACCAGCAGTTCGACCACCGCTTCGCCGGACTTGTCCAGCTCGTAGCTGCGCGGCGTGGCCGAGATGTAGATCGCGCGCGGTACGCGCTGCTCCCACTCCTCGAACTTCAGCGGGCGGTTGTCCATGGCCGAAGGCAGGCGGAAGCCGAACTCCACCAGCGTTTCCTTGCGCGAGCGGTCGCCCTTGTACATGGCGCCAAGCTGCGGCACGGTGACGTGTGATTCGTCCACCACCAGCAGGCCATCGGCCGGCAGGTAATCGAACAGCGTCGGTGGCGGCTCGCCAGGCAGGCGCCGGGTCAGGTGCCGCGAGTAGTTCTCGATGCCCTGGCAATAGCCGACCTCGGTCATCATTTCGATGTCGAAACGCGTGCGCTGGTCCAGACGTTGCGCCTCCACCAGCTTGTTGGCCTGGTACAGGTAGTCCATGCGCTCCTTGAGCTCGACCTTGATGGTCTCGATGGCGTTGAGAACACTCTGGCGGGTGCTGGCGTAATGCGTGCGCGGGTAGACCGTGTAGCGCGGCACCTTGCGGATGGTCTCGCCAGTCAGCGGATCAAACAGCGCCATGGCCTCGACCTCGCCGTCAAACAGCTCGATGCGCAGCGCCTCGGTTTCCGACTCGGCCGGAAACACGTCGATGACCTCGCCATGCACACGATAGGTGCCGCGGCGCAGCTCCATCTCGTTGCGCGTGTATTGCAGCTCGGTCAGCTGGTGGATCAATTTGCGCTGGTCGATGCGCTCGCCGCGCGCCAGGATCAAGCGCAGGCTGAGGTAGTCCTCCGGATTGCCAAGTCCGTAGATCGCCGAGACCGTGGCCACGATGATGGCGTCGCGACGCGACAACAATGCCTTGGTCGCCGACAGCCGCATCTGTTCGATGTGCTCATTGATCGAGGAGTCCTTCTCGATGAAGGTGTCCGAGGCCACGACATAGGCTTCAGGCTGGTAGTAGTCGTAATAGCTGACGAAGTACTCCACCGCGTTGTGCGGAAAGAACTCCTTGAACTCGCCGTACAACTGCGCCGCCAGGGTCTTGTTTGGCGCCATGACGATGGTCGGCCGCTGCACCCGCTCGATCACGTTGGCGATGGTGTAGGTCTTGCCCGAGCCGGTGACGCCCAGCAAGGTCTGTGAGGCCAGGCCGGCCTCGAAGCCGGTGCTCAGGCGCTCGATCGCCTGCGGCTGGTCGCCCGCCGGTTGGTAGGGGGCTACGAGCTGGAATCGGTCAGTCATCGGCTACAGATGTGGGCATGCGGGGACATTTCCAACGTGTCGTCGCCCACAGCAAGCACCCCGCCACGCCGACGAAACACAGCCGCCCACGCCGCTGCGCATGGCCACGCGCGCCGCCTAGCCTTGGTGTTTCGGGAAACGCAGGACGCGTCGCATGACCTGGCAACCGAAACGGCAGGCAATCCAGCGTCAGATTGGGGTGAGCCTGATCGAGCAACTCATGGTGCTGGCCATCATCGGCGTGCTGCTGAGTGTGGCGGTGCCTTCGCTGCACCCACTCATCGCACGCAACGAGCTGCAAACGGCGCAGACCGATTACATCGCGGCACTGCAGCACGCGCGCGAAACGGCCGTGACCCGCGGCCAGCGCGTGGTGTTTTGTCCAAGCATGGACGCCACCCGCTGCACGGGAAGCACGCATTGGGAAAGCGGTTGGGTGTTGGGTGTGGACGCCGACCACGACAACCAGCCGGACGGAGCGCCGCAATACACCGGAAGCTCGCGCAGCGCCCGCGTGGCCATCCGCAGCAGCGCCGGTCGCCAGCTCGTGCGTTTCCAGCCCGACGGCTCGGCCGGTGGCAGCAACCTGACGCTGACCTTCTGCAGCACCGACCCTGCTGCTGCCGCACTCAGCGTCATCATCAGCAACTCCGGACGCGTGCGCGGGGCGCCGGCCAGCGTCGAGCATGGCCGCGAGTGCAGCGGGCGCGAATGACACGCGGCGACGCGCCGCGCCAATTCACTGCCCGCGACGCGGCAGCATCCGCAGCAAGGTGTCATCCCGGACGAAATAGTGGTGGTACAGCGCCGCGGCGGCATGCAGGCCGACAAGGTAATAGCCGATGTTGCCAAGGGTTTCGTGCACTTCTTTCACAGCGCGCGAAAAGTCCCGGTCAGCGCCGATCAACGCAGGCAGCTCGAGTCCGAACCACGGGATGGTTTTGCCGCCGGCGCTGAGCGTGAGCCAGCCGAGTACCGGCATTACGATCAGGAACGCATAAAGCGCCCCGTGCATCAATTTTGCAAGATGACCTTGCCACGCCGGGACGTCGGCCGACATCCGCGGCGTGGGCGTGAACAACCGCACCGTCAGCCGCACTGCCACCAGCCCAAAGACGGTAAGGCCGAGCATGAAGTGCCACGTTTTCAGGTCGGCGCGCAATGCGCTGCCGCGTGGCGCCAGGCCCTGCGACTCTATGCATGCATAAACTCCTATCAGCAACGCCAACACCAGCCAGTGCATGGCGATCGACAGCCAGCCATAGCGTTCGGTCGTGTTGATCCAGTTCATGGTGATTTCCGACAGGGACAGTTGTGCGCGACAGCCGCGACAAGCGTGCATTATCGCCGGTCACGTCGGTGCTTTGCGCGTGACCGACCGGTGCCAGCGACGTCGCGCTATTCCTTCGCCAGCAACTTGCCGATGGCATCGACGAACTTCGGGTCCAGTCGGCCGATGATGTCCGTGCGCGCAACAATGCGGCCGTCCACATCCAGCAGGATCAACTCGCTGCTGTGGTTGAATTCGCCATCGGGCAACTGCCGGTATTGCAACTGCAGCAGTGCTGCCAGGCGCCGGACATCTCTGGCTTGGGTACGCGCCAGGGTCCAGTAACGCGGATCCAGCTTGCGCTGCGCCGCATACCTGCGCAACGCGACCACGTCGTCGCGCGCCGGATCAAAAGACACCGCCAGCACATCCAGCCGGTCACGCGCAGGCTCCTCCAGCGCTTTGCGCGTCAGCTTCACCGTGTCGATGATCATCGGACAGACCATCGTGCAGGAGGTGTAGAACATCGTCACCAGTTGCGGCCGCCCACGCCGTGACGCCAGCGGCTGCAACTTGCCATCCTGTGTGGTGAGCTGCACAGACAGTTGATATACCGAGTCGCCGGGCAGCGGCGCGCCCGCTGCCGCCGTACCGATGGTCAAGGTCGCCAGCATCGCGAACAACCACGCACGGGCCGTCGTCAAGCCCCTGCGTGGTTTCTTCTGTGCACGAGGCTTGCGCAGCGGCGTGACCCTGCCCGGCCGCGCCCGAAGTGCGCCGATGCAGGAGGTGGCCGCAGCGCTGCAAGTCCGGTTCACCAGGCTGTTCCCGCACTTCTGGCGCAGCGAAAGCCCATGTTGTTGGTAGTGTCCGCGGCTTTGAGTGCCGAGAGCATGGCGATGCGCATCAGGGTGGCGTAGTTCTCACGCTCCTGCATGCTGATCGCCCCGGCGCCACAGAACTTCAACGTATCCGCCCCGTTCTGCTCGCGGCCGTCGTTGCTTACCAGCAAGGCGTTGAAGTCGTCGACCCATTCCCACACCAATCCGTTGAGGTCGCGCACGCCATGCACGTCAGCCGTGCCACCGACTGCCGGCAAAGGCGCGTTGGACGGACGTCCATACCAGCCCAGTACGCGCTCGCGCCAGGCTGGGTCACCGCGTGCGTCGCTGCGCGTGGCGTCGGCGGCCGCTGCATATTCCCATTCGTACCAGGTCGGCAGGCGCGCCTGTTCGCCCTCGCAGAACGCCTGCGCCGCGAACCAGCTCACGCGCGTCACCGGTTGCTGCGGCAGCGCCGCGTCGCCCAGCGTCTCCGCCGTGGCCCAGTGCGAGAGGTAGCGATCATCGGCGAATGCTGCGGCGATCTTCCCGCGCTGCCACTGCTGATTGCGTTTGACGAACGCCAGGAACTGCGCATTGGTCACAGGCGTGGTGCGCAGCCGGAACGGCGCGACCTGCGCCGACGCCGACTTGCCGTCGGCCGGCAGCACGCTGGTGAACGTGCCACCGGGCAACGCGACGTAAGCCGGACCTTCCAGCGCCCGCGATGCCGACACTGGTGTTGCCAGCAACCCGAGCAGCAAGGCGCAGGCCAGGACACGCATGTCAGTGCTCCGGCGCCGTGGCTGGAGCCGGCTTGGCGCGCTCGACGGCCACATCCTCCTTGGTCACCTGCCCACCCGGGTTGTCCCAGCTGTTGAACACGTAGGTGAGGATGTTGGCCACTTCGTCATCCCTGAGCTGGTTCATCGGCGGCATTACCGAGTCGTACTCCTGGCCGTTGACCGTCACCTTGCCGTGCAGTCCGTGCAACACCACCGACACGGCGCGCTTGGGATCGGCCGCCAGGTAATCGGATTTGGCCAGCGGTGGAAACACGTTGGCCAAGCCCTTGCCGTCATCCTGGTGGCAGACCGAGCAAGTGCCGGCGAACAACTGCTTGCCGGCTGCGATCTGCTCGTCCTTGGTCAACGTGCCGGCGGCATGGGCCTTGGCTGCGGTGGTGACCGCCGAGAGGTTGCCCTCGGCGCGATCACCCAGGTACACCGAGTCAACCTCCTTGCCCGAGTAGATTGCCTTGTTCTCCGGCCCATCCACCCGCAGCATCGCCAGCGCACCCTTGTTGAAGGCGCGGAAGATCGAGTGGTCCACGATCACGTAGCTGCCGGGAACCTGGGTGTGGAACTCCACGGTCGCCGCGCCGCCCGAAGGAATGAGTGTGGTCTGCACGTTTTCCTGCGGATGCGTGCCGCCTTCCTGCTGTACGCGGTCGAAAATCTCGCCGATGACATGGAAGCTCGAGACCAGGTTCGGACCGCCATTGCCGAC
>JBDTIE010000200.1:0-1752 GCA_039936515.1 Rhodanobacter sp.
AAAACGGCGCCGCAATGGCGCCGTTTTCTTGCCCCCCCCCATCGCGCCGCGCTACATCGAACGCAATGCTTCGAGTACGGGCGCGGCCTGCGCGTCGCGGCCCAGCGCACGGGCGATGGATGCCACGCGCTCGGCGAGCGTGGCGGCATCGGCGGCGCAGATGGTCGCGTGGCCGGTCTTGCGCCCCGGACGCGGTTGCTTGCCGTAGTCGTGCCAGTGCGCGTCGACGGTTTCCAATACCGGCGCCATCGGCGGCAACTCGCCCAACCAGTTGAACATCACCGACACGTTGCGCGCGCCGGTGTCGCCCAGCGGCATGCCGAGTACGGCGCGCACATGATTTTCGAACTGGCTGGTGTGCGCGCCGTCGATGGTCCAGTGCCCGGAGTTGTGCACGCGCGGGGCCATCTCGTTGCCCAGCAGCTGCCCGTCCGTGGTGACGAAAAGCTCCAGCGCAAAGACCCCGACGTAACCCAGCCGCTCAGCCAGTGCACGCGCCAGCGCCGTGGCACGGGGCTGCAGCTCGGCACTGTGCGGCGCCGGGGCCAGGCTCATGGCCAGCACGCCATCGGTGTGCCAGTTCTGCGTCAGCGGCCAGGTGCGGAACTCGCCATCGGCGGCACGCACGGCGATCAGGGACAGCTCGCGCGCAAACGGCACGAAGGCTTCCAGGATCAAGCCGTGTTCGGCCGCCGGCGCGCCAAGCTGCGCCCACGCAGCATCGGCATCTGCGGCGGATTTCAGGCGAAACTGACCCTTGCCGTCATAACCGAAGCGCCGGGTCTTGAGGATGGCCGGCGCACCTATGACTGCCAGCGCCTGGTCCAATTCGGCACGCGTACCAACCGGCGCAAATGCCGCTGTGGATATCCCGCAGGCGTTGAACAGCGTCTTTTCCGTCACCCGGTCCTGCGACGCGGCCAGCGCCTCCGGCGCCGGCCTGACGCTGACCTGACGGGCCAGCATGCGCGCGGTGTCGGCCGGAACGTTCTCGAAATCGAATGTCACCGCATCCACCTGGGCGGCAAAATCCCTGAGCCTTGTTTCGTCGCTCCAGCCGGTCACCAGCAAGGGTGCGACCTGGCCGGCACAGGCGTCAGCGACGCCATCGACAACGCGGGTGACCACCCCCAGCGGGGCGGCCGCCAGAGCCAGCATGCGCGCCAGTTGGCCACCACCAAGCACACCCAGAACCTGCGGTTTGCGCGCGCTCATGAGCGCGGGTCCGGTTGTGCCAGCACCGCCTGGGTCTGACGCGAGCGCCAATGCGCGAGTGCGCTGGCCAGGGTTTCGTCATGTAGTGCCAGCACGGCTGCGGCCAGTAGTGCCGCGTTGGTCGCCCCGGCCGACCCGATCGCGAGCGTGCCGACCGGAACCCCGGCGGGCATCTGTGCGATGGACAGCAACGAGTCCATTCCGCTGAGCGCGCGCGACTGCATCGGCACGCCGAACACCGGCAGGCAGGTCTTGGCCGCAAGCATTCCCGGAAGATGCGCCGCGCCGCCGGCGCCGGCAATGATGATCTGGATGCCGCGCGAGGCGGCCTGCTCGGCATAGGCGAACAACAGGTCCGGCGTGCGATGCGCCGAAACCACACGTACCTCGTGCGCCACGTCCAGTTCCGCCAGTACGCTTGCCGCGTGCTGCATGGTTTCCCAGTCCGAACGCGACCCCATCACCACGCCTACGCGCGCTGGCGCGACATCTTCTGTCATGGCCCAGCCGTCCAAAAGACGTTATTGTACGGGCTTT
>JBDTIE010000201.1:0-9800 GCA_039936515.1 Rhodanobacter sp.
ATCAGTCACTGTCTGCCGAGCGGCCGCAGGCGTGGCGCGCCGCGCGCGCCGCGCACCATACGGTCTCGGACGTTGCCGGTTGCACAAACAAAAACTGCGCCCTTGGGCGCAGCGTTCGATGAAACCGCGTGACGGCGGTGGCGCGTGACTGCCATGACTGGCATCGCGCCGCGCCGTCGTATCAGCCGGTCAGCTCTTGGCGTGCGACTTGATGTAATCCACCGCCTGCTGAACGGTGGTGATCTTTTCGGCGTCCTCGTCGGGGATTTCAGTCTCGAATTCCTCTTCCAGGGCCATCACCAGCTCCACCGTATCCAGCGAATCTGCGCCCAGGTCGTCCACGAACGATGCGTTCGCCGTGACTTCATCCTCTTTCACGCCCAACTGCTCGACGACGATTTTCTTGACGCGCTCTTCGATGGTGCTCATGTTGCCCATACCTCTCAAGGAGTAGTGGTTTGCTTGCCCGCGGGTGCGAAACAAAACGACGGCGCATTGTAATGGCTAAGCTGCGTGCCCGCCATGCTGGACCGGTTGAACCAGAAGCCCGCCGCAATGGCCGGCACGAACTGTTGATTATCCTGCAAAAGCGGCGCGCTGGCGACCTTTTCCGACATGACGGATCACGCCATGTACATGCCGCCGTTGACGTGCAGTGTCTCACCGGTGATGTATGCCGCCGCCGGAGAGGCCAGGAAGCCGACCGCTGCGGCGATGTCCTGCGGCTGACCGAGCTTGCCCAGCGCGATCTGTGTCAGCAGCGCGTCGCGTGCCTCCGGCGCGAGCGCGCGGGTCATGTCGGTGTCGATGAAGCCCGGCGCCACGACGTTGACGGTGATGCCGCGCGAGCCGATCTCTCGCGCAAGCGATTTGGAGAAGGCAATGATGCCGGCCTTGGCCGCCGCATAGTTGGCCTGTCCCGGGTTGCCGATCAGGCCGACCACCGAGGCGATGGACACGATGCGGCCCTTGTGTGCCTTCATCATGCCGCGCAACACCGCCTTGGACATCCGGTACACCGAGCTCAGGTTGGTATCCAGGATGAGGTTCCAGTCGTCCTCGCGCATGCGCAGCAGCAGCTGGTCGCGGGTGATGCCGGCGTTGTTGACGAGGATCGAAACCGCACCGAACTCCGCACTGATCGACGACACCAGGCCATCCACGGCCGCCGCATCGGTGACATCCAGAGCGCGACCGTGGCCGCCGCTTGACGCCAGGCGCGCGCCGATGGCCGCGGCGCCGGTTTCGGTCGTGGCCGTGCCGATCACGGTCGCGCCTTGTGCCGCCAGGTGATCGGCGATGGCCGCGCCTATGCCGCGGCTGGCGCCGGTCACCAGGACGATTTCGCCTTGCAGTGTTTGGGTCATGAGGATCTGGCCTGGAACAAGATAGAGAATCAGAAAGCAGGAAAAGGGCCTACATCAATGCGCCGCGGGCGGCTTCCATCTCCGCCGGAGTGCCCAGGGAGTGGGTGGCCAGGGACTTGTCGATGCGGCGCACCAGCCCGCACAACACCTTGCCCGGCCCGCACTCGACAATCTGCGTGCTACCGGCTGCCGCCAGCGCCTGCACGCATTCGGTCCAGCGTACGGGTTGGTACAACTGGCGCTGCAGCGCACGGCAAATTTCCGCCACGGTGGCAAAACTGCGCGCGTCGGCATTCTGGATCACGGGGATGGACGGAATTTGCCAGTGCATGGTCGCCATGCGTTCGCCCAGCCGGTCAGCCGCCTCGCGCATCAGCGCGCAATGCGACGGCACCGACACGGCCAGCTTGATGGCGCGTTTGATGCCTGTACCGGCAAGTGCCGCGAGCACGCGATCCACCGCTTCGGCGTGGCCGGAAATCACCAGTTGTCCAGGCGAGTTGAAGTTTGCCGGCGCCACCACCTGGCCGTCGGCCACGTCCACGCACACCTGTGCAATCCGTGCGTCGTCGCCGCCGATGATGGCGGCCATCGCACCAACGCCTTCGGGCACCGCCGCCTGCATCAGGTGGCCACGCGCGGCCACCAGCGCCGCACCATCGTGCAGTGACAACGCGCCGGCGCACACCAGGGCGCTGTACTCACCCAGGCTGTGGCCGGACAGCAGCGCCGGCTGCACGCCGCCAAGCGTTTGCCACACACGCCACACCGCGACGCTGGCAGCGAGCAGCGCCGGCTGCGTGTGCTCGGTACGGTTAAGATCCGCTTCGGGACCTTGCTGGCTCAGTGCCCAAAGGTCCAGGCCGGCGCCCTGCGAGGCTTCCTCGAAGGTTTCGCGCACCTGCCGGTGGGCAGCCGCGAGGTCGGCCAACATGCCGACGGACTGCGCGCCCTGGCCGGGGAAAACAAAAGCCACGGAATCGCAGGTCGTGTTCATGATCAAATCTCAACTGACAAACAAGTACGACGCGCACAACGGCGATGACACACGGCAACGAGGGCGCGATTGGAATCCGCTATCGGCTCTGCTCAATACCGCAGCAACGCCGACGCCCAGGTAAACCCGCCACCAAAGGCTTCCAGCAGCAGGTTTTGCCCGCGCTGCACCTTGCCCGAGCGCACGGCGTAATCCAGCGCCAGCGGCACGGAACCGGAAGAGGTATTGGCGTGCTTGTCCACGGTGACGATGACCCGCTCCATCGGCATGCTCAGGCGCTTGGCCGTGGCCTCGATGATGCGCAGGTTGGCCTGGTGCGGAATCAGCCAGTCGATTTCCGACTCCTGCATGCCGCCAGCGGCGAGCGTCTCCACCACCAGCGAGTCCATGGTCTTGACTGCGACCTTGAACACCTCGCGGCCGGACATGTTGATACGCACGCCATGGTTGGGCTCGTCGTTGAAGCCCACCGACACGCCGACCGGGTTGTACAACAGATGCTTGTAGCCACCATCGGCATGCAGGCAGGTGGCAAGGATGCCGGGCTCGGAGGAGGCTTCCAGCACCACCGCGCCGGCGCCGTCGCCAAACAGCACGCAGGTCTGGCGATCGTTCCAGTCCACCATGCGCGTCAGCGTCTCGGCGCCGATCACCAGCACCTTTTTCGCCTGTCCGCAGCGGATGAACTTGTCGGCAATGCCCAGCGCGTATACGAAACCCGAGCAAGCCGCGTTGACATCAAACGCGGCGCAGCCGTTGGCGCCCAGTCGATGCTGCACAAGGCATGCGGTGGAGGGAAAGATGATGTCCGGGGTGGTGGTCCCCAGGATGATGAGGTCCAGCTCGCTGCCGTTGACCCCGGCCGCGGCAAGCGCGTTCACCGCCGCCTCGTAAGCCAGGTCGCCGGTGGTCTGGCCATCGGCGGCGATGTGCCGCTGGCGGATGCCGGTGCGGGTGCGGATCCATTCGTCGGTGGTATCGACGATCTTTTCCAGTTCGGCGTTGGTCACCACGCGCTCGGGCAGTGCGCTGCCAGTAGCCACGATGCGGGCATAAATCTGGGACATTCAACTATCCATCGGCAAAAGCGGGATTGGATGCGACAACGCACCTTTGTACCATGCGCCAGCGCGCGCCGGCGCCGGCACAAATGCAAAACGGCGCGTCGCCGCACCGTTTGCCGTCACCTCACAGGTCGCTGGCGGACACCGCCGGCGTACTGGCAGATTCAATCCTCGACCGGCACTGCGCTCTTGGTTTCGATCACCTTCTTGCCGCGGTAGTAGCCGTCCTTGGTGACGTGGTGGCGCAGATGCACCTCGCCGCTGGTCGGGTCGGTCGACAACTGCACGGTGCTCAGTGCATCGTGGGCGCGGCGCATGCCACGGGTGGACGGGGTGCGACGGCTCTTGGCAACGGCCATGGTGCTTCTCCAGCGAAAACTCGATGATATCAACGGGTGGCCGGCGTTGTTCGGCGCCGGCCGCGATTTTATTTCTTCAACCCGCGCAATACAGCGAACGGATTGTCTTGATGCTCCGCCTCAACGCCGGCATCGACCTGCGCCAGAGCGTCCGGCAGGGCGCTGTCCGGGTTGATGGGCACCAGCGGCAGCGCCAGCAGCAACTCGTCTTCGATCACATCGGCCAGACTCAACTGACCGTCCGCGCTCACCAGCAATGGCTCGCAATCCGGTGGCAGCGACGCCTCCTGCTCCTCGTCGCGGATCAGGCCCAGCCGCGTATCGACGCTGATCGGCAACACAAACGGCTCGAGCGTGCGCTGGCAGGTCAAGTTCAATGCCGCCTCGGCGTGCACATCGACAAAACCTTCAAGCAGGGTGTCACGACCGAAATCCAGCGTGTATGCCACGCTGCCGGTCGTGTCGGCCAAGGCCTCACGCAGACGTCCCAGACCGGCGACGGGCAAGCTTCCCGCAAACGAACGCCGCGCCGAAACCATGCGCCAAGCGTCCACAGACTCTGGCAGTGTCACGGACATAAGCGCGGAATGGTATGGTTGCCGGCTGCGCAAGTCAACCGCCGGGCCACCGGCGCGGCGCGGCATGGACTGCGATATGGTGCACCCTGCACTCGTCTGGGGCCCTCGCCGTTGACCATCATCCCCTTGTTCGCCCTTGCCGCGCTGCTGGTGTCAGTGATTGGCGCCGCCGTTCTGCTGTGGCGTCATCGCGTGGGCGGGCACATGCGCCGGCTGCGGCACCTGCTGGACCTGGCCGACGCGCTGGAAGCAGATCTCAAGACCTGTCGCAGCGGCCTGGCGCAGGCGCATGCGGTGATGTCCGCCAACCCGGATGCACCGGCGGCCAGCGAGCAAGATGCCCAGCGCGCGGTGGACACAGGCCTGCGCGCGCTGCTGCAGCAACGGCTGTGGATCCGTGATCGCTCCGCGCAAGCGTCCATGCACGAACTCGACGCCGCCGTCGCCGCCATGGGTCACATCCGCGACCGCTTGCGGCCGCTGCTGCTGGCGCTTGCCCAGGCCCAGGAGGCGTTGGATAGCGCGATGCGTGAACACATCCGCCATGACGGTGCGTCGTGATGACGTTGCCGCAAACGCTCGTTCTGGCCTCCACCTCGCGCTATCGGGCGCAACTGCTGGAGCGCCTGGCCGTGCCCTTCGTGCAATGCGCGCCGCACGTGGACGAATCCGAACGCGGCAACGAGGGCGGTGCCGACCGCGCGCTGCGCCTGGCCATTGCCAAAGCCGACGCGGTTGCCGCCGAGCCAGGCAAGCTGGTCGTCGGCTCGGACCAGGTGGCGACACTGGACGGCGCGATCTTGCACAAACCCGGCAGCGTGGAACGTGCGCAGGAGCAATTGCGCGCCAGTTCGGGGCGCGAAGTGCTGTTCCATACGGCGGTATCGGTGCGGGACCCGCGCGACGGCAAGCACCACACGCACGTTGACGTCACCACGGTGCATTTCCGTGTACTGGACGAGACCACCATCGACCGCTACGTGGGGCACGACATGCCACTGGACTGCGCCGGCAGTTTCAAGTGCGAAGGCCTGGGCATTGCATTGTTTGACCGGATAGACACGCGCGATCCCACCGCGCTGGTCGGACTGCCGTTGATCGCCCTGGCGCGGCTGTTGCGCAAACTGGGCCTGGACCTGCCCTAGTACCGCCGTCGGGGGTTCCGCGCCTCGCCTTGTGTCGAGGCCGCGCTTCATCCATCGGCAGTGCGCTGGCCGCACGTCCAACCAACGCGAACCGCGTCTCGCCTGCGCCAGAAGCGCGCCACTACACTTCTGCTGCAAGCCGTCACCACCAATGCCCGCACCGTGGGAGAGCCATGTCTGTCACCAGTCCGTCAAGCACCGATACGCTAAGCCTGCGGCTGCAGGCGGCGATGGCGCAGGTCAACCAGGTGTTGCTGGGCAAGCCCGGCCAGGTCAAGCGCGCCTTTACCTGTCTGGTGGCCGGCGGGCACCTGTTGCTGGAGGACATCCCCGGGGTAGGCAAGACCACGCTGGCGCATGCATTGGCCGCGACGTTCGCGCTGGAGTTCCAACGCGTGCAGTTCACCAGCGACCTGCTGCCGTCGGACATCATCGGCGTGAGCGTCTACGAGCGCGAGACCGCGCAGTTCCGCTTTCATCCAGGCCCCATCTTTACCGGGTTGTTGCTCGCCGACGAGATCAACCGCGCCAGCCCGAAAACGCAGAGCGCGCTGCTGGAGGCCATGGCCGAATCCCAGGTCACGGTGGACGGCCAGACGCATGCGCTGCCCAGACCGTTTTTCGTCGTGGCCACGCAGAATCCGCTGGATCTAAACGGCACCTTTGCGCTGCCGGATTCGCAGCTGGACCGCTTCATGTTGCGGCTGTCGCTGGATTACCCGAGCGTGGCCGCCGAGCGCGCGCTGCTGCTGGGTTCGGACCGACGCGACCTGCTGGCGCAATTGACGCCGCAACTGGATGGTGCCGCGCTGCTGGAGTTGCATCGCCGCGCGCAGGCGGTCACCGCCAGCACGGCGCTGCTGGACTACCTGCAGGCGCTGCTCGGCGCCAGTCGCCGCCACGCGGATATCCGTGCCGGCCTGTCGCCGCGCGCCGGGCTGGCGCTGCTCGGTGCCGCCCGTGCGTGGGCGCTGCTCAGCGGCCGCGGCCATGTATTGCCGGAGGACATCCAGGCGCTGTTCGTACCGGTGGCCGGTCACCGCCTGCTGCCCGTGCGTGGCGGCAGCGGCGACGCGCTGGCGCGGCAGTTGCTGGCCGAGGTCGCGGTGGACTGATGGGCGCGCTGTTGCAGCGGGTGGCACGCTGGGGCGAGCGTCGCCTGCCCGCCCTCACCCGTTACCGCCGCGCCGAGGTGCTGCCGATCGAGTTGCACCGACGACGCATCTACATCGTGCCCACGGGATTCGGCACGGGCTTCGCGCTGCTCCTGCTGGTCATGCTGGCCGGCGCCCTCAACTACGCCAACAACGCCGCCCTGATGCTGACCTGCCTGCTTGGCGCGGCCAGCGCCACCAGCATGCTGGTGGCCTTTCGCAATCTCGATGGCCTGGTACTGCGCCAGTTGCATGCCGGCCACGCCGTGGCCGGCGAGCCGCTCGAGCTCACTTTCGACCTGGACTCACCGCGCGCTCGCAGTGCCATTCGCCTGGATCTCGGCAGCGCCCGCCACGCGTTTGCGCTATCGGCTGGCAGCGTGGCCCGGGTAACGGTCGCCATGGCCACCACGCACCGCGGACGCCAGGCGCTGCCGCGTATGCGCATCTGGACCACCTGGCCGCTGGGCATGTTCCGGGCGTGGAGCTGGCTGCATCCGGACCAATCCGTGCTGGTGTGGCCACGCGCCGAGCTGGCCGGGCCGCCGCCACAGGCGCAGGGCAACCACTCCGAACTCACGACCCGACAACCCGGAGAGGAACTGTCGGCACTGCGCGAGTACCGCCCGGGCGACCCGCAGCGCCACATCGCGTGGAAAATCAGCGCGCATCATGAAGGTCTGCTGGTCAAGGAATTTGCCCAGCCGCAGCGCCAGCGCCAATGGCACCTGGACTGGCGGCAGATGCCCGGCCTGGACGCCGAGGTGCGCATCGCGCGGCTGGCGCGTTGGCTTGGCGAGGCGCAAGCCCAGCGCATCGAATGCAGCCTGTGGCTGCCAGGCGAGGAAATCGCCCCGGGTAGTGGCCCACACCACTACGCGCAATGCATGGACGCGCTGGCCACGCTGCCATGACCGCAACTTCGCCGCCGCCTGCAAGCGACGCGCCGGTATCCAGCCGTGCCTTCGACCTGCTGTGCCTGACGCTGGTGCTGGTGCTCGGCGTGCATGCGCCGCACCTGCCGTGGTGGCTAAGCGTCACCCTGGCCTTGCTGTTGGCATGGCGCTGGCTGCAGCGCCGACAGCGTACCGGCCGCGTGCCGCGCTGGCTGAAATTGCCGTTGCTGGCAGGTCTGACGCTGACGGTGGTCGCAACCTGGGGCAGCATTTTTGGTCGTGAGCCAGGCGCCGCGCTGGCGGTGGGACTGCTGGTGCTCAAGCTGTTGGAAACGGAGACCGCACGCGACGTACGGGTAGGCGTGAGCTTTGCCTGCTTTGCGTTGATGGCAGCCCTGCTGTTTGGACAGAGCCTGACCAGCACGCTGCTGGTCGCCCTTGGGCTGCTGCCGGTGCTGGCCACGTTGCGCGCGCTGGAACCGGCACAGCCGGCGCGCAACCTTCCGCGTCAGCTGGCGCCGGGGGGAGTGCTGCTGCTGGCCGCGTTGCCGCTGACGCTGGTTGCCTTCGTTCTGGTGCCGCGACTGAGTACGCCGCTGTGGGGCGCGCCGGGCGCCGACCAGGCGCGCACCGGGCTCAGTGACAGCATGTCGCCGGGCAACTTCACACAACTGCTGACCGATGACAGCCCGGCCATGCGCGTGAGCTTCGCCGGCGCGCCGCCGGCGCATGAATTGCGCTACTTCCGCGCGTATGTGATGTGGCGCTACGACGGCCGGCGCTGGCAGCATGTGCGTGCGCCGCGGGACGCCGCCGTTGCGCCGCTGCAAGCAGATACCGGCATCGACTACCGCGTCACGCTGGAGCCGAGCCAGCAACGCATGCTGCCGGCGCTGGACGTGCCCGTGATCGCACCGGCGGACGCCCGGCTCACCGCCGACCACGAGATCCTCGCCGCACGGGCGGTGACGCAAGCCTTGAGCTACACACTGCGTTCGGCCGTGCGTTACCAACTGCAGCCGTTGCTGGACGAGGCCACGCGGCAACGTGCGCTCCTGCTGCCGGCACGCTTCAACCCGCGGACGCTGGCGCTGGGCGCGCAGTGGCACGAGCGCTATGGGGCTAACGGCGCGGCCATCGTGCGCGCCGGACTGGGGCTGCTCGAAGACGGCGACTTCCGCTACACGCTCAGCCCCGCGCCGCTGGGCCGCGACGCGGTGGATGATTTCCTGTTCAACACGCGAGAGGGCTTCTGCGAGCACTACGCCTCGTCCTTCACCGTACTCATGCGCGCGGCGGGGGTTCCGGCACGGGTGGTTACCGGCTATCAGGGCGGCTATTGGAACCGGCAAGCGCACTACCTGCTGGTGCGCAATTCCGACGCCCATGCCTGGACCGAAGTTTGGCTGGCCGGGCGCGGCTGGGTGCGCGTCGACCCCACCGCCGCTGCGCGGCCGGAACGAGTGACTCAGGGCGCAGCGGCCGCCATCGGCGACGAGCGCGGCTGGTATCACAGCGACTGGTTGCAGGGCGCGCGCAACCACTGGGACATCGTCAACCGCTGGTGGAACCAGGGCGTCGTCGGCTTCGACGCGCTGCGCCAGCGTGGGATGCTGACCCCGTTCGGCGTACGTGACACCGACACCCGGCTGCTTGCCATCCTCATCGCCTTCAGCGCCGTGCTGTTCATGGGTATCGGCCTGGGCTGGGCGCTGTGGCGCCGCCGCCACGACGATCCATTGCGTGCAGCGTTGCGTGAGTTGGAGCGCAAGCTGGCGCGCGCCGGGGTGAACCGCCGCGTGGGCGAAGGCCCGCAGGTCTTCCTCTCGCGCGCCGCTCGCGCGCTGCCTGCCCACCGGGAGGCGCTGGCGGCTTTGACATCCACTTATCTGCAATTGCGCTACGGTCAGGACGTGCCGCCGGCTGAACCGTTGCGTGCTTTCCGTCGCGCGGTACGGAATTTCCGGGTCGCGCGCGTGGTCAAATAGGTCTGTCTGCAGCGCACCGTGGCGCTGCCTCCCTGGAGAACCGCCATGTCATCGTTACGTCCCTTGGCACTTGTCGCCGCGCTGGCCCTGGTGGGTGGCTGCGCGACGATCCCGCAACCGTTGCAAGGCACGTATACCAATATTTCCAGTGCCAGCGCACAACAGGGCGGCGCCGGCGGACAGCATGTGCGCTGGGGCGGCGAAATCATCCGCACCGAACCGGCTGCCAACCAGACTTGCTTCTACCTGCTG
>JBDTIE010000202.1:0-6940 GCA_039936515.1 Rhodanobacter sp.
TGCTGGCCGAACTGGCCGAAGACGTCGATGCCGATCAGTGGCGTACCCAACTTGCCGAGCTTGGACAAAGAATCGTGCGGCTGGAGCCGGTGAACCTGGCCGCGATTCAGGAACACGTCGAGCAGAGCGAGCGCAAGATCTACCTGGACAACCAGTTGGCCGATCTGGTCAGCGCGCTGGAGACGCTGGAAGGTGCGATCAAGAAGATCGATCGCGAAACCCGCCAGCGCTTCAAGGAAACCTTCGACAAGGTCAATGCCGGCGTGCAGGAGTTGTTCCCGCGTCTGTTCGGCGGCGGCCACGCCTACCTGGAATTGACCGGTGACGACCTGCTCAATACCGGAGTGTCGATCATGGCGCGGCCGCCGGGCAAGCGCGTGTCCAACATCACCTTGCTGTCCGGCGGCGAGAAGGCGCTGACCGCCGTCACCTTGGTGTTCTCCATCTTTGGCCTGAACCCTGCGCCGTTCTGCCTGCTGGACGAGGTCGACGCGCCGCTGGATGAGGCCAACGTCGGACGCTTCTCCAACCTTGTGCGCGAGATGAGCGAAAAAGTGCAATTCATCTTCATCAGCCACAACAAGGCCACGATGGAGGCAGCCACGCAGCTGTGCGGCGTGACCATGCGCGAGCCGGGCGTGTCACGGCTGGTGCAGGTGGACCTGGCCGAAGCAGCTAAACTCGCCGGAGCCGCCTGAGGAACCCATGATGCTGTCATCACTCGTGCTCGCATTTGCCTGGAATCCGGTCATCGGCGTGCCCATGGCCGTCGTCGGCGTGATTGTCCTTGCGCTGATCTGGCTGTTCGGCCAACCGCGCAACGCGCAGGGCAAGCGCCGTCCGCTGCCTGGCGTGCGCCGGGAGGAAAGGCACGAGCCGGTGCTGGGCGAGCACAGCGACGACAGCGCGCTAGCCTTCGGTGCGCTGGACCTGCCGTCGGCGCCCAACGGCTCGAGCGCGCGGCCGGACCAGGGCGAGCTCGATGTCGGCTTGCGCACCGAGCTGGAGCGCCTGGGCGCGACGTTGTCCGGCCAACACATGCCGTCGCCGGAAAATGCCGTAACGGTGACGCCGGTTGCGCCAGTTGCGCCGACACCGGCCAAGCCGCAACCCAAGCTTGCCGACCATGTTGCCTCCATCATCGACGCGTTGCGTGCGCCGCCGGCGCCAGGTGCCGACACGCAGCCGGTGAATGCGGCGGTGACCCAACCTGCCGCGCCGGCCACCACCGCGACTGTTGCTCCGGCGACCGAGCCGCTGATGACGCCGCCGCCGCGGTCGGACCTCGGGCGACGGCCGGCAAAGCTGCCGGTGGAGCGCATCGTCACCTTGTTCGTCGTCGCGCGGGAAGGCGCGCTGTTCAACGGTGCGGATCTGGTCGTGGCAGCGGAAAAGGCCGGTCTGGAATTCGGTGACATGGGTATCTATCACCGCCTGCTCGATGGCAAGCGCGAGCTGGGTCCGATCTTCAGCGTCGCCAACATGCTCAAGCCAGGCAATTTCGACCTGGCCCATCTGGACACACTGCATACGCCGGGCATGAGCTTCTTCATGACCTTGCCAGCGCCGTTGCCGGCACTGGACGCGTGGGACGCGATGCTGCCCACCGCCCAGCGGCTGGCCGAACTCCTCGACGGTCACGTGCTTGACGAGGAGCGCAATGCTCTTGGTCGCCAATGCATCGCGCACATCCGCGACCAACTGCGGGCGTGGGATCGTGACCACGAAGGCAAGGCGATCATCTTCGGCAGGTAGGACAGCTGCTGCCGCCGCGTACGTCCGCCCCGGTTTTTTCTCAGCGCTCGCGCATCACCAGCAGCCGTTCCTCCGTCATGTCGGCGATCGCGCTGCGGATGCCTTCGCGACCCAGGCCGGAAAGCTTCACGCCGCCGTAGGGCATGTTGTCCACGCGGAAGCTGGGGATGTCGTTGACGATCACGCCGCCTTGCTCAAGCTCGCTCCAGGCGCGCATGGCGTGGTCCAGGCTGTCGGTGAAGATGCCTGCCTGCAGGCCGAAGTCCGAGTCGTTGACGCGCGCGATCGCCGCGTCGAAGTCGCGGTAGCGCGAGAGCAGGGCGACCGGGCCGAAAGCCTCACTGCGGTTCAGCGTGGCGTCCTCGGGCACATCCTCCAGCAACGTGGCCTGCAACATGTTGCCTTCGCGTTTGCCACCGCACAGCAGCTTGCCGCCGGCACGGCGCGCGTCCTCGATCCAGCCGTGCAGGCGCTTGGCGGCGGCCTCGTCGATCATGGGGCCGATGAAGGTGCCAGGCTTTTTCGGGTCACCGGCGACGAGCTTGCGCGTGGCCGTGACCAGCTGCTTCCTGAGCGTGTCGTACACGTCTTCGTGGGCGATGATGCGCTGCACGCCAATGCAACTCTGCCCGGACTGATAGAACGCGCCAAACACCAGTCGTTTGACCACGTGGGCGAGGTGCGGACCCTGGTCGGCGTCGATGATGCACGCCGCGTTTCCGCCCAGTTCCAGCACGACCTTCTTGCGTCCGGCGCGGGCCTTGAGCTCCCAGCCGACCTGGCCGCCGGTGAAGGACAGCAGCTTGAAACGCTCATCCTCGACCAGCGGCGCGGCGTGGTCGCCATTGAGCGTCAGGATGGAGAACGCGCCACGCGGCAGGTTGGTCTCAGCCAGTACCTGGCCGATGATGAGCGCGCCGACCGGGGTTTTCTCCGCAGGCTTGAGCACGAACGGGCAGCCGGCGGCAATGGCCGGCGCGACCTTGTGTGCGACCAGGTTGAGCGGAAAGTTGAACGGCGTGATGAACGCCACGGGGCCGACCGGCACACGCCGCGTATAACCGTGATAGCCGTCCAGACGGCTGGCCAGTTCCAGGTTCAGCGTCTCGCCGTTGATGCGCACCGACTCGGCGGCCGCGATCTGGAAAGTCTCGATCAGTCGCGTCACCTCGCCGGCGGCGTCCTTGATCGGCTTGCCGGCCTCGATGCACAGCGCTTCGGCCAGCTCGTCGCGGCGCTCGGCAAAGCGCGTGGCGCAGTGCTGCAGGACTGCCTGGCGCGCCCACGGCTTGAATCGGCGCATCGGTGCGCTGGCCTGCACTGCGGCGGCGATTGCCTTTTCCACCGCGCGTGCGTCCGGCACCGCCACGCGCGTGGCAATCTTGCCGCTGTACTTGTCGCGCACTTCCAGCATGGTCTTGGAGGTTTGCGGGCGATTGGCCAGGTAATAGGGGTAGGTCTTGTCGAGCATGGTGTGACTCCGTGGAACGGCAGCGGCCAGCTTGCACCACAGACCGTGATATCGATGCAGGCGACGATACGCGCTGACGATGCGTTGTTGCATCGAGAGCCGTGGGTAGTTGCATCGCGTATCGCGAAGGGTGGGCACTGCCCGCCGGCTTTTGATTGGAACAATGGCGCCGGGAAAAGCGAAGCGGCGGGCAATGGCCGCCCCACGACGAAAGACTTGGCGCAGGAAAAGGCCGGCGGGCGCTGCCCGCCCTACGGTCCAGTGGGGAAAGCCCATCGGTGGGCGACACCCGCACTAGGACTTGGTGTCGGCAACCACGCGCAGCGCCAGCTCGCCATCGACCAGGCGTGCGCGCAATGCCGTGCCGGCGACGACGCCTTGCGCCGAGCGCAATACCTTGCCGTGCGCGTCAAACACGATGGCGTAGCCGCGCTCGAGCGTAGCCAATGGGCTGACCGCATGCAGGGCACGCCCCAGGTGTCGCCAGCGCGCCTCGTCGCGGGCATGGCGTTGCTGCATGCCGCGAAGCAGACGCTGGTATTGCGCGCTCAGACGTTGCCCGAGCAAGGGCAGACGCGTGCGCGGATGCGTCGCGAGCAAGCGGCCGTGCGAGAGTTGCAGCGCGGCGCGGCGCTGCCGTGCGGCGGTCTGCATTGCGCCGAGCAAACGCTGGTGAAGATGTGCGAGCCGCTCGCGGTCGCGCGCCAGCCGCGCCTGTGGGCGCTGGCTGTGCAAACGCGCCAGCAATTGATCCAGACGTTGCGTGTGCGACTGCAGACGGCCACGTTGCAGCGCCAGCAGGCGCTCCTGCCATTGCCGCAACTGTCGGCCGACCACCAGCGCGTCAGGCACCAGCAGTTCGGCCGCCGCCGATGGCGTGGGCGCACGCAGGTCGGCGACGAAATCGGCAATGCTGAAATCAATTTCGTGGCCGACCGCCGAAACCACCGGTACAGTGCTGGCGAACAGCGCACGCGCGACGGCCTCTTCGTTGAATGCCCACAGGTCTTCAAGCGAACCGCCGCCCCGCGTCAGCAGCAGCACGTCGTAGCGGCCGCAGGCCGAAGCCTTGCCGAGCATGGCGACAATGGCCGGTGGCGCCTCCCGGCCCTGCACCGGTACGGCCAGGATGTCCACCTCCGCCAACGGCCAACGCCGGGTCAGGACACTGATGACGTCACGAACCGCCGCTCCGGTGCCGGAAGTGATTACACCGATGCGGCGCGCGAATCGTGGCAACGCGCGCTTGCGCCCGGTGTCGAACAGGCCTTCGGCCAGCAGTCGCGCTTTCAGTTGCTCGAAAGCACGCTGCAGTGCGCCTTCGCCAGCCGGCTCCATGTATTCAGCAACCAGCTGGAACTCGCCGCGAGACTCGTACAAGCCCACGCGCGCACGTACCAGCACCTGCATGCCGTCCACTGGGCGGAAGCGCAAGGTCATTCCGTTTTGCCGGAACATCGCGCACCGCACCTGGGCGCTGTGGTCCTTCAGGGTGAAGTAAAGATGTCCGGACGCCGGCTTGGCCACGTTGGACAGCTCGCCCTCGATCCACACCTGCGGCAGGGCGTCGCCCAGCAAGTCGCGCACCAGGCGGTTGAGCGAACTGGGTGTAAGGATGTGGCGCTGCGCGTCGGTATCAATCGCGGACATGAGACCGCGGAGCCTAGCATGTGGGCTGGCTTTTCCGGCTGCCCAGGGATGGTTTGCCAGTGGTGCCAACGACATCGTTGCAGGGCGCGGCGAGCACCATCGACGCGGGTGGTGCGAGCGGATTGGCAACGGTCAGTGGCTGTCCTGCGACTTGGGCCGGGAACGCTGGGCGTCGTCCTTGGCCCGCGGCTCTCGACGATGCACGCGCGTACGCCAGCTGGCGATGCCGAGGTTCAGAGCGAACCAGCCGGCGATGACGCCGATGGGCCAGCCGACCCAGGCCGGCCAGAGGAAGGCGACCAGCGCCATCATTGACAACCCAAACGTGGCACTGAACAGCGGGCCGCCACCGGTTTCAGACAGGACGCGGGGCTGGCTGAGCACGGCGCTGACGCTGTTGGCGACGCGCAACGCACCGACCGCCGCGCGGCTGGAACTGCCGCCACCGTGGCGAACGCGCGATGGCCGGCCGTCGCTGGAGCGTACCTGCTCGCTGCTGCCGTGCAGGGGCCGACGCCGGCGCGGAGCGAGCACGATTTCCGTGGCGTTTTCCAGGTCGCGCTCGTATTGCGCGGCGAGCTTGCCGGCAAAGCCGGCGTCCTCCACCGCAACGTCGATCTCGCGGTTGCTCAGCCAACTGGCGATGTTGAGGTTGGACGAGCCCACGCGCGCCCACTGCGCATCCGCCACGGCGGTCTTGGCATGCAGCATCGAGCCGTTCCACTCGAACACGCGGATGCCGGCCTTCAGAAGTGGCCGGTAACCCGAGCGCGACATGCTGGCGACGACCGGGATGTCGCTGTTGCCCGGCACCAGCAGGCGCACGTCCACGCCATCGCGCGAGGCGGCTACCAGCGCCTGCACATAGGGCGCGAGGCCGACAAAATACGCGTCCGTGAGCCACAGCGTCTTGCGTGCCATGGCGGCGATCATCTGGTCCAGCCGGTACATGCCGGCGGTCACCGGTTGGGTGGCAATCACCCGCAGCGCCACGCTGCCGGCCGGTTCGGCGGCAACGGCCGGCGGCGTGCACTGCGCCAGGGGCTCGCCCATGCCCTCCCAACTTTGCGCAAACGCCGTCTCCAGCTCGGCCACGGCGGGCCCGCGCAACGCCACGCCGGTGTCGCGCCACGGCGGAATGTCCCGCCCTGCGTCACCCAGCCACTTCGCGCTGATGCACACGCCAGACAAGAAACCCAGTTCGCCGTCGACCACCAGCACCTTGCGGTGGTCGCGACTGATCCAGCCCAGCGACTCGCCCATGCGCGGCGGATTGAAGATACGCACGTGCCCGCCGGCTGCGCGCAGTGGCGCCCAGAAACCGTGTCGTGACTGGCCCAGGCAGCCAAGCCAGTCCACCAGCACCGCCACCAACACCCCGGCCTGTGCGCGCTGCACCAGGGCATCGAGGAACTCGCGGCCGACCTCGTCGTTGCGCACGATGTAGTTTTCCAGCAGCACGCGCCGCTGCGCGCCGCGGATCGCTGCCAGCCATGCGGCGTAGTGTTCGGGGGCATCGATCAACAGCTCCACCGCATTGCCGCCTACCAGCGGCGCCCCAGCGGCCCGACTGAGCGCCTGCTCAGCCAGCAGACGGCTGGGGGTGGCGGGGATGAGGGGCGCCGGTGACATGGCCGCAGTGTAGGTGAAGCGCACGGCGCATGGTCGTTGGCCCGATTCTGGCATGCACTGGAGGCATGCCGACTCCCCGCCACTACACGGATATCCACACCTGCGTGCAGCGCATCGTGCACGAACTGGGTGCGGACTTGCGCGTGGCCGCGCCGCTGGGTCTGGGCAAACCGCACGGGCTGCTCAATGCGCTGTACCAGCACACGCGCCGGGATCCGGCGTGTTCGCTGCGCTTGTACACCGCTTTGTCGCTGATGCGGCCCGATCCCGGCTCCGGTCTGCAACGGCGCTTCATGGGGCCGTTCCTCGCCCGACATTTCGGGCCGGACCACGTTGATCCGCAGTACGCACTGGATCAGGCCGCCGACACGCTGCCGCCCAATGTCGCGGTGCACGAGTTCTATCTGCAATCGGCCAGCATGCTGCACTAGG
>JBDTIE010000203.1:0-3271 GCA_039936515.1 Rhodanobacter sp.
ATCCCGCCAGCGGCGTTGACGACGGCAAAGGCGTGCTCGTCGGTAAGGTCGTCGCCCACGTACACCGGCAAGTGGTCGCTACCCCAGGGCGTGGCCAGCAGCTCACGCACCGCCTGTCCCTTGTCGCTGCCGGCCGGCTTGAACTCCAACACCAGGTTGCCAGGCTGCAATTCGTAGCCAGGCAGCGTCGGCAACAGCGCCACGCATGCCGCCTGCAGCGCCGGCCAAAGCGTTGGTGCCTCGCGGCAATGCAGGGCCATCGCGGCGTGCTTGTCTTCCACCCGCACCTGCGGGAAGCGCTGCGCCAGCGCGTGCACGGCGCGATGCAGTTGCTCCCGTTGGATGGTGTCGACGGTCGCTGTGCGCACGCGGCCGTCGGCAGCGCGTTGCTGCAGACCATGTAGCCCCACCACGACCCAACCGGGCTCGCCGAACAGCCGGTCGATATCTGCCAGTTCGCGCCCACTGACCAGCGCCAAGGCGCCGCCAAGGGTTCGGTGCAGCCCGCGCAGCACTTCATGCAAGTCCGCGTCCACGGCCACCGCTGCCGGGTCGTCGGCGAACTCCAGCAGCGTCCCGTCCACGTCCAGCAGCAACACCCATGGCTTAACCCAGGCTTGGGCTCGGGCGGGCGTGGATGCCATGGCGGGCAGTGGCGGTTTGGGCAGGGACACGGGGGGGGTGGCGGTGCTGGTGGATTTGAGCTGTCGCATTGCATTGACCTTAACAAGAGCGCCGTGAAGGATCAGCGCGCAGGCTGACGGGCAGGCACTGGCGCCAGCAGGTTTGCACGCGACGAGGGCTTGATCCCCGGGCCGCGTGCGGCGCGCATCACTGGAGCATGACGGGCGGTCTGCTTGAATCGACGATCACCGTCCGCACCTTGCAGGTAGCGACGGCGTGGCCGTCAGAGGCTTTGGAGAACCCACCCATGCGCATGGACAAACTCACCTCGCGTTTCCAGCAGGCGCTGGCTGACGCGCAGTCGCTGGCCGTCGGCCGCGACAACAACATGCTTGAACCGGTACACGTCATGGCTGCGCTGCTCGCCCAGCAGGGCGGCTCGACCGCCCCGCTGCTGGCGCAATCGCAGGTCAACGTGCCGGCGTTGCAGCAGCGCGTCAACGAAATGCTCGGCGGTCTGCCGCAGGTGCGCGGTCAGGAGGGCAATATCAATGTCGGCAACGACCTGACGCGATTGCTCAACCTCACCGACAAGCTGGCGCAGCAGCGCGGTGACCAGTTCATCGCCAGCGAACTGTTCGTGCTCGCCGCGCTGGAGGACAAGGGCGAGCTCGGCAACGCGTTGAAGGCTGCCGGTGCGGACAAGGCACGACTGCAAGCGGCCATCGACAAGCTGCGTGGCGGCGAGACGGTGCAGAGCGAGGGCGCCGAGGAACAACGCCAGGCACTGGAGAAGTACTGCATCGACCTCACCGAGCGCGCTGAAGGCGGCAAGCTTGATCCGGTGATCGGCCGCGACGAGGAGATCCGCCGCACCATCCAGGTGTTGCAGCGGCGCACCAAGAACAACCCGGTGCTGATCGGCGAGCCGGGCGTGGGCAAGACCGCGATCGTCGAAGGCCTGGCCCAGCGCATCATCAAGGGCGAAGTGCCCGAAGGTTTGCGTGGCCGCCGCGTGCTGGCGCTGGACATGGGCGCGCTGATCGCCGGCGCCAAGTTTCGCGGTGAATTCGAGGAGCGGCTGAAGGCGGTGCTGAGCGACCTGTCCAAGCAGGAGGGCCGCGTGATCCTGTTCATCGACGAATTGCACACCATGGTTGGTGCCGGCAAGGCGGAGGGTTCGATGGACGCCGGCAACATGTTGAAGCCGGCGCTGGCGCGCGGCGAGCTGCACTGCATCGGCGCGACCACGCTGGACGAGTACCGCAAGTACATCGAGAAGGACGCGGCGCTGGAGCGGCGCTTCCAGAAGGTGTTTGTCGGCGAGCCGTCGGTGGAGGACACGATCGCCATCCTGCGCGGCCTCAAGGAGCGCTACGCCGTGCATCACGGCGTGGAGATCACCGACCCGGCCATCGTCGCCGCCGCCACGCTGTCCAACCGCTACATTGCCGACCGCCAGTTGCCGGACAAGGCCATTGACCTGATGGACGAGGCGGCCAGCCGCATCCGCATGGAGATCGACTCCAAACCGGAGGAACTGGACCGTCAGGAGCGCCGCCTGATCCAGTGGAAGATCCAGCGCGAGATGCTGAAAAAGGAGAAGGACGAGGAGTCCAGGCAGCGCCTGGCCGATCTGGAAACCGACATTGGCGTGCTGGAGCGCGAGTTTTCCGACCTCAACGAGGTGTGGAAATCGGAAAAGGCCGCGCTGCAAGGCACGACGAAGATCAAGGAGCAGATCGAGCAAGCCAACCAGGCCATGGAGACTGCCCAGCGTAGCCAGGATTACGCACGGATGAGCGAGATCCAGTACGGCGAATTGCCGGCGCTGGAAAAACAGCTGGCCGCCGCGCAGGACGCCGAGCAACAGGATTTCAAGCTGGTGCAGACCCGCGTCACCGCGGAGGAAATTGCCCAGGTGGTGGCGCGCTGGACTGGCATCCCGGTCGCCAAGATGCTCGAAGGCGAGCGCGAGAAATTGCTGCACATGGAAGATGACCTGCACAAACGCGTGGTCGGCCAGGACGAGGCCGTGCACGCGGTAGCCGATGCGATCCGTCGTGCGCGCGCGGGTCTTTCCGACCCCAACCGGCCCAGCGGCTCATTCCTGTTTCTGGGTCCGACCGGCGTGGGCAAGACCGAGCTGTGCAAGGCGCTGGCCGGATTCCTGTTCGACGACGACAACGCGATGGTCCGCATCGACATGAGCGAGTTCATGGAAAAGCACGCGGTCAGCCGACTGGTCGGTGCGCCGCCGGGCTATGTTGGCTATGAGGAAGGCGGTTATCTGACCGAAGCGGTGCGCCGCCGGCCGTACAGCGTGATCCTGCTCGACGAGGTGGAGAAGGCACACCCGGATGTGTTCAACATCCTGCTGCAGGTACTGGACGACGGCCGCCTCACCGACGGCCAGGGCCGCACCGTGGACTTCCGCAACACGGTCATCGTCATGACTTCCAACCTGGGCTCGCAGATGATCCACGACGCAGCCGACAGCGATGCCGGCGACGCCGAGGAGCAGTACACGCGGATGAAGGCGTCGGTGATGGGCGTGGTGCAGGCGCATTTCCGGCCGGAGTTCATCAACCGCCTGGACGAGATCGTCGTGTTCCGTCCGCTGGACAAGACACAGATCCTTGCCATC
>JBDTIE010000204.1:0-3102 GCA_039936515.1 Rhodanobacter sp.
ATCCGCCAGCTGGCCGTGCAGTCGGCCAACGGCACCAACTCGGCTGAAGACCGCGCCGCGCTGGACAAGGAAGTGCAGCAGCGTCTGAGTGAAATCACGCGTATTGCTTCGCAGACGTCCTTCAACGGGAAAAACGTCCTCGACGGCAGTGCCGGTGTGACGAAATTCCAAGTCGGTTCGGAAGTGGGCCAGACCATCGACCTGAACCTGACCCAGAGCGTCAAGGCTGACCAGCTCGGCACCTACAGCAAGACGTCGGCCAAGGCGGTTGGAACCGCTCTCACCTTCACCGGCGACCTCACTACCGTTGCCGCTTCAACCATCGACATTGGCGGCAAGACCGCCACGATCGCGGCCGGCGACTACTCTGCCCAGACGCTGCAGGCGGCCATCAACGGCGCGTTCAACAAGGCCGGTATCAGCAACGCGGTCGCCACGGTCGACGCGGTGACGAGCAAAGTTACGGTCGAGACCCGGGTGAACCTGAGCCAAAGCGGCGCAGCGGCAAGTGATGGCGACATCACCAGTTCCGACCTTGGCCTGAGTGACGCGGCCGCAAGCACTACCGATGGCCAGAAGTTGAACTCCGCCGACATCAAGACTGTTGACGGCGCCAATGACATGATGGCCAGCATTGACTCTGCCTTGCAGACCATCAGCGACATGCGTTCGGACCTCGGTGCAGTGCAGAACCGCTTCGAGTCGACCATCTCCAACCTGCAGACTATTTCGCAGAACCTGAGTGCTTCGCGCAGCCAGATCCTGGATGCCGACTTCGCTTCGGAGACGGCGAACATGACCAGCGCCAACATCCTGCAGCAGGCCGGTGTCTCGGTCCTGGCCCAGGCCAACGCCAGCACGCAGAGTGTGCTCAAGCTCCTGCAGTAACTGGTATCGGGACGGTCGCGGGCAACTGCGACCGTCCCATTCTTTTTGAGGAAGCGTGAGCATGGCCATCAGCATCGGCACCACCACTCCAAGCACCGGGATCCTGACGGCCACGGGCGTGGGTTCGGGACTGGATGTGGATACCTTGGTCACCAGCCTGGTCAACGCCAAGAAAGACGCTCCGCAAAAGCAGATCACCAACCAGCAAACGGCCACGCAGACGCAATTGTCTGCACTGGGCGTGGTTGGCAGCAGTTTGTCAGCCTTGCAGTCTGCCCTTGCCTCACTGGGCGATGGCAGCGCCTTTGCCGGGCGCAAGGTCAGCAGCGCGGACAGCGCCGTGTTCACCGGATCGGCCGGTGCCGCGTCCGTACCAGGCTCCTACACCATTGAAGTTTCCCGGCTGGCGAGCGCACAGAAAGTGTCCTCGGCGGCCATCGCCGACGCCAGCAATGTTGGCACCGGTACGCTCACCATCGCGGTGGGCGACAAGCAGATGCATCTGGACATCGACGCGGCGCACGCGTCGCTCGCGGCCATTCGCGACGCGATCAACAACGCCAGCGACAATCCGGGCGTCACCGCCACGATTGTGAACGGCACCGACGGTGCCCACCTGGTCATGAGTGGCGCAAGCGCGGGCGCGTCCAACGGATTTACCGTAAGCAGCACCGGCGACGGTGGACTGGCTGCGCTCGACTTTGGCCCGGATGTCCCTGCCGGCAGCGGCGCGCAGCAGATAGTGGCCGCGCAAGACGCCGCATTCACCATCGATGGCATGGCCGCTACCAGCGCCGGCAACACGGTGACTGATGCCATCGACGGGATCACGCTGAACCTGGGTAAAGTGGGCACCAGCACGCTCACGGTGGCCAACGACAGCGGCGCGGCTACCAGCGCGGTGACCAACCTGGTCAACACCTACAACAGCTTCGTCGGCATCTACAAGAACCTGACGAGGTACGACGCCACGGCCAACACAGCAGGCGCGCTCATCGGCGACGCCACGCTCAATTCGATCCGCAGCACCCTGGCCGCCGTGGTCGGCGGCATCGGCGGGGATGGGACCACGCTTTCTTCCATTGGCTTGAACCTGCAAACCGACGGCACGATCAAGATCGACAACGATGCGCTGGCTGCGGCAACAGCAGATGGCGGCAGCAGGCTCAAGGCGATGTTCGGCGGTGATGCCGGCTTCGCCACCAAGCTGGCCGCGCCAATCGACGGCTGGAACGGCGCCACCGGCATCCTTGCCACGCGCACCAGCAACTTGAACAAGCAGTTGAGTGACCTTACCAATCGGCAGGCGCAACTGAACAGCCGCATGGACACTCTGACGGCGCGATACCGGGCGCAGTTCACCGCGCTGGACACGCTCATGAGCAAGTTGAGCAACACCAGCAGCTATCTGACACAGCAGTTCGACGCGCTGAACAACATCAACAAGAAGTAGGCAATATCGGGAGACGATCATGGGGTTCGGCTATGGCGCAGGCGCTTATCAGCAGGTTCGTTCGCGCGGCGGCGCGGAATCGGCCGATCCGCACGGCTTGATCACGTTGCTGATGGACGGTGCGCTGGAGCGTATCGTCAACGCCCGCGGGCACATGCAGCGCGGCGAGATCGCGGCCAAAGGCGAGGCCATCAGCCGCTGCATCAACATCATCGGCGGCCTGCGTGACAGCCTGGACCGCAAGGTTGATCCCCCGCTGGTCGATCGTCTGGACGCGCTTTACGAATACATGAGCCGGCGCCTGCTGCAAGCCAACATGCGCAACGACACCACCTTGCTCGACGAGGTAAGCAACCTGTTGCGCCAGGTGCGCGATAGTTGGCTCAAGGTCGCTCCCGCTCCGGTCGACGCGTCGCAACGCGCCGTCAGCGCATGAGCGGTGCACTGCTGCATGCCCTGCAATTGAGCCAGCACATGCTGGCCGCGGCACAGGCGCAGGCGTGGGACACCGTGGCCGCGCTGGAGCTCGAACGTGAGCCGCTGCTGCTTGGTGCCTTGGCTCCCGATGCCAACACTCGCGCGCAACTGGCGCAGATACTGGCCTGCAACCACGACATCGCCACCCACGTGGCCGAAGCCCGCGACCTCGCCGCCGCGCAGTGGCAGCGGGAAAACACCCGTGCACAGGCGGTGGCGGCGTACTCGCAGGCGTGAGTAGCGACGCCTGGGGGCTAAAGAACGACGTGCAGTGCCCGCCGTGC
>JBDTIE010000205.1:0-3479 GCA_039936515.1 Rhodanobacter sp.
CCCGATTCCATGATCGAGGATGTCTCGGTGTACAAGGCGCGCTTGCGCATGGGCGAGAAACTGGCCGAGAAGATTCGCCGCGAATGGCCGGATCATGATATTGATGCGGTTATCCCCATTCCCGACACAGCGCGTACAGCGGCGAGTGCACTCGCTGGCGCGCTTGGCGTACCGTTCCGCGAAGGCTTCGTAAAGAACCGCTACATCGGGCGCACCTTCATCATGCCAGGGCAGGGTGAGCGCGTGAAATCAGTGCGCCGCAAACTCAACGCCATTGGCCTGGAATTTCGCAACAAGAACGTGTTGCTGGTCGACGACTCCATCGTGCGCGGCACCACCTCCAAACAAATCATTCAAATGGCGCGCGACGCCGGCGCCAAGAAGGTTTATTTCGCCTCTGCCGCGCCACCGGTGCGCTACCCCAACGTGTACGGCATCGACATGCCGTCGGCCAGTGAGTTGGTTGCGGCTGGACGTACCGAGAAGGAAGTGGAAAAGGAGCTGGGTGCGGACTGGCTGATCTATCAGAATCTGGACGACCTGATTTGGGCCGTACAGGACGGCAACGAAGACCTGAAGCAATTTGACACCTCATGTTTCTCCGGCGAATACGTCACCGGGCTGGACCCGCATTACCTTGAGCAGATTCAGATGCTGCGCTCGGACGATGCCAAGGCGGCGCGCGCTGTCAGCTGAAGCTGCTGCGCGCGGGTTGTGCGGTGATCGAGCTCGAGCGAAGCGGCACTATTTAGCGGACCTTTACTTTCCCGAGCTGTCATGACCGATCTGCACGCTGCCGCCAAACGCTGTCTTGATGCGACCAGCCTGACGGAGAAGTTGCAACTCACCAAAAATACATGGTTGGCGTTGCAGGCCGGTGGATTGCAAGCTGATCCGAGTTCTCCAACGCCAGAGCCGATTGGCGCTCCAGGGCGCCCAGGGAAACCGGATTTGGTGAGTGCGCGCCAGGTACCGCAGCGCGGGTTGAGTAGCGAGGAAGGTCGCGCTGCTCTGGTGCACGCCGTGGCGCACATTGAATTCAACGCCATCAATCTGGCGTGGGATGCGGTCTATCGTTTTCGTGGCAAGCCGGATGCGTACTACCGCGATTGGGCCAGTGTCGCCAACGACGAGGCGCGCCACTTCACCATGTTGTCCAGCCGCCTGGCGGAGCTTGGTCACGATTACGGCGACTTCGCCGCGCACGACGGCCTGTGGCAAATGGCCGAGAAAACCGCCGACAACGACACCGCGCGCATGGCCTTGGTGCCACGCGTGCTCGAAGCGCGTGGCTTGGACGTTACGCCAGGAATGATCGAACGCCTGCGCCAACTAGGCGACACCCGCACCGTCGCCATTCTGGAAGTCATCCTGCGCGAAGAAGTCGCGCACGTCGCCGCCGGCACGCGCTGGTATCACTACTGCTGCAAACGCGATGGCGTCGATCCGGTCGACACCTTCTTTGATCTGTTGCGCGACTACATGGGCGCCAAACTGCGCGGCCCATTCAATCGCGCTGCGCGACTGGAAGCCGGGTTCGATGAAGAAGAATTGACTCGGCTCACGGCGTTGGCGTTGAGTAGCTGATTTATAACGTGGCACTTGACCTTGTCTCAAAGATAAGCCGTAGCATTCTCTTCCGATGTCGAAACCACTCACCAGCACGAAGTACCTGCCGCATCGGACAGCTTGCCAAGCGCACCGGCTATTGGCCAAGGCGTTGCGTCTGCATGAGACACGCGGTTTGATGTTTCTAGCTCGTGACAGGCAGTTTTGTCAGCCGCAGTACCCAACCAGCGTGGTCGTGCAATGACCTGACCGTCACATCAGCCCGCGCATGTTGGTACATATCTCCAGCTTGGGTTTTACGGAGGAAGTGTCATGCGTCGAACTACGCCTGCCGCGCCAGCGAAGCGTCGACAATTACCTGCCACGATTCGGTATCTCGGCCCGTACGCGCCGGATGAACTGCTCGACGTGACGCTGGTGTTGCGCCGTCGGCAACCACTGAGCTGGCCCATGCCGCGATTGCAGCGTGCAGACTTTGCCGCTCGCCACGGTGCCGATCCGGCCGATGTAGCGCGTTTGCGTGCCTTGGGCGTCAAGTATGGGATGCAGGAACTCGGTTGCGATCTGGCCTGTCGCACTTTGCATTGGCGCGGCAGCGTGGACGCGCAGCAACAGGCTTTCGACGTACGGCTGGGGCACTATCAACTGTCCCCAAATGGACCGACCTTTGTTGCGTGCATGCAGCCTCCCGTGTTGCCGGACCCGGCGATCATTGCGGTGCTGGGGCTGGATCGGCGTCCTGTCGCCCATCCACATTTTCGCATTGCGCAAGCGCAGCCGACGGTGGCCTATACGCCGCTGCAGGTCGGTGAGCTTTACAGTTTTCCTGTGGGTGACGGTACGGGTCAGACCGTCGCCATCATCGAACTCGGTGGCGGCTATCAGCAGACCGATCTGGACACTTATTTCAAGGGACTGGGTCTGGCGACGCCGTCGGTCAATGCCGTGTCGGTCGATGGCGGCAGCAACCAACCAGGTTCGGATGCGGACGCAGAAGTCATGCTGGATATTGAGATCGCTGGCGGGCTGGCGCCGGCGGCAACGTTTCTCGTTTACTTCGCGGCAAATACGGACCAAGGCTTCTACAACGCGATTGCGCAGGCCGCTCACGGCACCGCACAGCCTGCGACCGTGATGTCGATCAGCTGGGGCGGCCCGGAAGATAGTTGGAGCGCGACGTCACGCACAGCAATGGAGACTGCATTGGAAGATGCCGCCGCGCTCGGGGTCACGGTATGTGTGGCCGCAGGTGATGGTGGTTCCAGCGACGGCGACAGCGATGGCCAGCCGCATGTGGACTTCCCCGCGGCCAGTCCGTCGGTACTCGCCTGCGGCGGTACCAAGTTGCTATCCAGCGGCAGCAGGATCAGCAGCGAAGTCGTGTGGAACGAGACCGAGGCGGGCGAGGGTGCCACCGGCGGCGGCGCCAGTGCGGTGTTCGCGCTACCCACATGGCAGGCCAGCGCAGGCGTACCCAAGACGTCGGCTGGTTTTACCGACCGCGGCGTGCCGGATGTCGCGGGTAACGCCGATCCGCTCACTGGTTACAAGGTGCTGGTCGACGGTCAGAATCAGGTCATCGGTGGTACCAGTGCCGTCGCCCCACTGTGGGCCGCGTTGATTGCGCGCCTGAATCAGCAACTCGGCAAATCGCTGGGTTTCGTCAACATCACTTTGTATGGCAAGGACAGCGAAGGATTTCACGACATTACTCAAGGTAACAATGGCGCCTATCAAGCGGGTCCGGGCTGGGACGCTTGCACCGGCTTGGGCAGCCCGGATGGGCAAGCGCTGCTCGCGGCACTGTCAAATGCAGGTGTTGAACCGACTCCGACTCCGACACCCAAGCCAAAGCCAAAGCCAAAGCCAAAGCCAAAGCCAAAGCCAAAGCCAAAGCCAAAGCCAAAGCC
>JBDTIE010000206.1:0-7227 GCA_039936515.1 Rhodanobacter sp.
GTGCATCAGCTCGCTCAACCCGATCGCCGAGGCGATGACCGGCTGGACCCACGCCGAGGCGCAAGGCCGCGCGCTGGAGGAGGTGTTCGCCGTCTTCGACACCGACACCGGCGTGGCGCTGCGCAACCCGTTGCGCGAGGCCATCGGCCGCAACACCATCGTCGACATTACCGGTCACAGCGTGCTGCGCCACCGCCACGGCTTTGACACGCCCGTGGAGGATTCGTGCGCGCCCATCCACGACCACGCCGGCAAGGTCATCGGCGGCGTGCTGGTATTCCACGACATCAGCGAGCACCGCACGCTGGCGTTGAAGATGCTGCACCTGACCCAGCACGACGCGCTCACCGGGCTGCCCAACCGCAGCCAGTTGCAGAGCCGCATCCAGCTGGCCATGACTGCCGCCGAGCGCCGCCAGCAACGCTGCGCGCTGCTGTACATCGACGTGGCCAATTTCAAGCTGGTGAACGAGCTGTACGGTCACGCCAACGGCGACCGCGTGCTGCGCGCGCTGGTGGCGCAATTGCGCAAGGGCTTGCCCGGCGATGAGCTGCTGATCCGCCATGGCAGTGACGAGTTCGTGGTCGCCCTGCCGCACGTGGAGAGCGCCGGCGACGCGGCGGTGGTGTGCCAGCGGCTGCTTTTGCTGAGCACGCAGACCGCGCTGCCGGACCTGCCGGAACTGGCGCTGCGCGTGAGCGTGGGCGTAAGCCTGTTTCCCGACGATGCCTCCGACGCGGAACTCTTGCTGCAGCACGCCGAGGCGGCACAGCGCGCAGCCAAGGCCGGACATCATGGCTACCGCTTCTTCAGCAAATCGATGGACGAGCGCGCGCTGGAATTGCGCCAGATCGAAGCGGCGCTGCGCACCGCGTTGGCGCGTGAGGAACTGGCGCTGTACTACCAGCCCAAGGTCGACGCGCAGAGCCTGCGCATCGTCGGCGCCGAGGCACTGATGCGCTGGCACGTGCACGGCCGGCAACGCTACGCGCCAGACGATTTCATCCCGGTCGCCGAAGATACCGCGCTGATCCTGCCCATCGGCACCTGGGCGCTGCACGAGGCCTGCCGCCAGGTCAAGCGCTGGCAGCAGGCCGGGCGCGTGTTGTCGCTGTCGGTCAACGTCTCGCCCGTGCAGTTCCAGCACCCGGACTTTTACCGCGAACTGACCAACGCGCTGGACACCACCGGCGCCGATCCCGATTGCCTGGAGCTGGAAGTGACCGAGCGCATGGTGATGTCCGGCGGTGACGCCACCACCAGTCTGCTCAGGCGTATCCGCCGCACCGGCGTGCGGCTGTCGCTGGATGATTTCGGTACCGGCTACTGCAGCCTGTCGTACCTGCGCCGGTTTCCGATCGACGCGCTGAAGATCGACCGCGCCTTCGTGCACGAACTGACCACCGACGCCGACACTGCGGCTATTACCCAGGCCATCATCACCATGGCCCGCAGCCTCAACAAGGAGGTGATCGCCGAAGGCGTGGAGACCCAGGCCCAGGCCACGTTCCTGCGCAATGCCGGTTGCTCGCAGTTGCAGGGCTTCCTTTACAGCGCTGCCGTGTCCGCGCCGGCGTTCGACGCGCTGCTGGACAAGCAAGGCTGACGGTCCGGCGGCTCGGAGATGATGGTGCAGCCGGCAACCCGTGGCGGAGACTTCGGCCCGGATCAAAACCCGCTTTCGAACAGCAGGTAATGACAGCGCTGCATGCCCAGCGCCGCGTAGGTCGCTTGCGCCGGCGCGTTGTCCACGTCCACATACAGGCGCAGGCCGATGGCGCCAGCGGCGCGGGCACGGCGGTCGATGTCGGCATACAGCGCTCGGAACGTCCCGTGCCGGCGCGCGGCGGCCACCACGTAGACCCTCTGGATCCACCAGAAATCACCGCCGCGCCAGTCGCTCCACTCGTAGGTGACCATGGCACTGCCCACCGCCTCGCCGTGGCGTTCGGCGACGAGGTAAAAGCCGCGCGCGCTGTTGGCGAACACGCCGTCGACTCCGGCGCGCAGGCGTTCGACGTCCAGCGTCTTGTGCTCGGTCTCGCGCGCCATCGCGGCGTTCCATGCACACAGGCTTGGCGCGTCGCTGGACGTGGCGGTGCGGATGAGCACGCTCATGGTGAGTCCCTGGCAAGGCGGAGGCCCAGTTTAGCCACGGCCAACGCTACCCTTCACACGGCAGCGGCTACGGTGGTGCAGCATGCGCGGGTTTGCCCGTGCCGCGCGCGGCGTCATGACAGCAAGGAACGTGGGACTTGAAAATCGGTGACTTGTTCAAATGGAGCGGCTCGGCGCGAACGCAGCGCTGGCGGCAAAAGCCGAATCCTGCGCGCGGCGATGACGGCCGCGAGAGCGCACTGCGCGCGGAACTGTTCAGCACTGAGCAGCTGGAGCGCCACGGCCGCACGCTGGCCGCGCAGCATCGCCTGAGCGAGCACTCGCGCGCCAACCTGCTGCTGCGGCGGCTGGACGACAACGAGGCGCGCCTGGCTTATGCCGGAGAGCGCCTGACCGCGGCCACGCGCCGGCACGAGCGCATCACCCCGGCGGCGGAATGGCTGCTGGACAACTTCTACCTGATCGAGGAGCAGATCCGCCTGGCGCGCCGGCATCTGCCGCGGGGCTACAGCCACGAGTTGCCGCGCCTGGCCAACGGCCCGTCGCGCGACCTGCCGCGGGTCTACGACCTGGCGCTGCAGGTCATCTCCCACGGCGACGGCCGGGTCGACACCGTGGGCCTGGGCCGCTTCGTGCGCGCCTACCAGACCGTCGCCCCGCTCAAGCTCGGCGAGTTGTGGGCCATCCCGATCATGCTGCGCCTGGCGCTGATCGAGAACCTGCGCCGCGTTGCCGCGCGGGTGATGACCGACTGGGCCGGGCGCAACGCAGCCGCGCGTTGGGCCGAGAGCATGACCACGACGGCGGAAACCGATCCCAAGAGCGTGGTGCTGGTGGTCGCCGACATGGCGCGCTCCAACCCGCCGATGACCGGCGCCTTTGTCGCGGAGATGGCGCGGCGCCTGCAGGGACAGAGCCCGGTGCTGGCGCTGCCGCTGTCGTGGATCGAGCAGCGACTAGGCGAGAGCGGACAGAGCATCGCGCACCTGGTGCAGATCGAGGCGCAGGACCAGGCTGCCAACCAGGTATCCATCGGCAACTCCATCGGCAGCCTGCGCACGCTGTCAGCCATCGACTGGCGCGACTTCGTCGAGCACACCAGCGCGGTCGAGGACGCCCTGCGCACCGACCCGGCCGACGTCTACGTCGCCATGGATTTTGCCACCCGCGACCGCTACCGCCACGCCGTGGAATCGCTGGCGCGACGCCACCGCCTGCCGGAGCAGCAGGTGGCGCTGGCGGCAGTCGCCTGCTGCAACGCGGCCGCCGCCGATGCCCCGCCCACGCACCGACATGTCGGCTGGTACCTGATCGATCGCGGGCGGCCGGCGCTGGAGCAGCGGCTGGGCCTGCGCGCGCCGCTGCGCGAACGTTGCCGGCGGCAGGTCCGACGCACGCCGCTGCCGGTCTACCTGGGCGCGCTGATCGCGCTGACGGTGGCCTTTGCCACGCCGCTGCTGCAGGCGGCCGCCAGCGACAACCTGCCGCTGTGGGCTTTGGCGCTGCTGGTGATCCCTTCTGCGCTGCTGGCCAGCCAGCTGGGACTGAGCCTGCTCAACTGGTTTGCCACGCTGTCGGTGCCGCCCAAGCGCCTGCCGCGCATGGACTACACCGGCGGCATCCCGCTGGCTGCACGCACGCTGGTGGTGGTGCCCAGCCTGGTGTCCAGCGCGCCGGACGTGGAGGAATTGGTGGAGGCGCTGGAAGTGCGCTTCCTCGGCAACCGTGACGCCAACCTGCACTTTGCCCTGCTCACCGATTTCACCGACGCGGCCAGCGACACGCTGCCCGGCGACGCGGAGTTGCTGCAGCTGATGCAGCGCCGCATCGACGGGCTGAACCAGCAATACGCCAAGGCCGACGCCGACCGCTTTTTCGTCTTCCACCGGCCGCGGCAGTGGGACGCCAGTGAGTGCTGCTGGATGGGTCGCGAGCGCAAACGCGGCAAGCTGGCTGACCTCAACGCGCTGTTGCGCGGCGAGGGCGCCGAGCGCTTCGTGCTGATCGCCGGCGACCTCGCCGCGCTCAGCCCGGTGCGTTACGTCATCACCCTGGACACCGACACGCAGCTGCCGCGCGACTCGGCACAGGCCATGGTCGGCACCATTGACCACCCGCTCAATCGCGCGGTGTATGACCCGCGCGCACGCCGCGTGGTCAGCGGCTACGCCATCCTGCAGCCGCGCGTGGGCATCAGCCTGCCCAGCACGGCGCGCTCGCGCTATGCGCAGTTGTACGGCGCGGACGCCGGCATCGATCCGTACACGCGCATGGTGTCGGACGTCTACCAGGACGTGTTTGGCGAAGGCTCGTTCATCGGCAAGGGCATCTACGCCGTGGACGCCTTCGAGCAGGCACTGGCCGGCCGCTTTCCCGACGACCGCATCCTCAGCCACGACTTGGTCGAGGGTTGCCACGCGCGTGCCGGCCTGCTCAGCGACGTGCAGGTATACGAGGAATATCCCGCGCGCTACGGCGCCGACGTGCGCCGCCGGCACCGCTGGATCCGCGGCGACTGGCAACTGCTGCCGTGGCTGCTGCCGTGGGCGCCGACCGCGCACGACGGCTGGCGGCGCAACGCGCTGACCGCACTGTCGCGCTGGAAAATCCTGGACAACCTGCGCCGAAGCCTGGTGCCGGCATCCCTGCTGGTGCTGCTGGTGGTTGGCTGGCTGTGGATCAGCCCGGCGCTGTCCTGGACCGTCGCCGTGCTGGCCATGGTGCTGGTGCCGCCGCTGCTGGCCGCGCTGCTGGACCTGGTGCAGAAGCCGCGCGACGTGCAGCTTGGCCAACACCTGCGCGCCGGTTTCCGTGCCGGCTGGCAACACCTGGTACGCATGCTGCTGGCGTTGGCGTGGTTGCCGCATGAGGTGCAGTACAGCCTGGATGCCGTCGTGCGCACGCTGTGGCGCATGGGCGTGAGCCGTCGTCGCCTGCTGGAGTGGCAGACCTCCAGCGATGTGGCGCGTACCGACCGCAACACGCAGCGCGCGCTGTGGAAGCTGATGGCCATCGGCCCGGTGCTGGCGCTGGTACTGGGCGCCGTGCTGGCCCTGCACCGTTTCGACACCTTCATTCTGGCCTCGCCGCTGCTGATCCTGTGGCTGCTGTCACCGCGCATCGCCTGGTGGATCAGCCAGTCGCGCAGCACCGGACACTTCGTGCCCCACGCCAGCCAGCGCGACTTCCTGCGCGCGCTGGCGCGGCGCACTTGGGCGTTTTTCGACACCCATGTCGGCGCGGCCGATCATTGGCTGCCGCCGGACAACCTGCAGCTCGATCCGGCCCCGCTCATCGCGCATCGCACCTCACCCACCAACATGGGCCTGAGCCTGCTGTCCAACCTGGCCGCGCATGACTTCGGCTTCATCGCCACCGGGCGGCTGCTGCAGCGCACGCAGTCGGCGCTGGAATCCATGCAGGCGCTGCCGCGCCACCGCGGCCACTTCTACAACTGGTACGACACGCAGACGCTGGAGCCGTTGGCGCCGCTATATGTATCCAGCGTGGACAGCGGCAACCTGGCCGGCCACCTGCTGACCCTGGGTCCCGGACTGCTGGAGCTGGTCGACGCGCCGGTGTTCGACATGCGCGCGCTGCACGGCCTGCGCGACACGCTCAACGTGCTGCGCAATGCGCTGGGCGAGGGCGACGCCAACGCCTTGCGCCCGCTGCGTGCGGTAGTGCGCCAGGCCACGGCCACGCCGCCTGCGAGCATGAGCCAGGCCGTTGCGGTGCTGCGCGAGGCGCTGGATCACGCCCGCGCCCTGGCGCAGGCGCTCGACCCGCCAGCCGGCAGCGACGCGGCGTTCTGGCTGGCGGCGTTGCTTGACCACTGCAGCGAACTGCACGATGAGGCCCTGGCCTTTGCGCTGGATCCGCCGCCTGAAGAGGACAACGGTTTCGCCATCCCCACGCTACTGCAACTGGCGCGCATCGAGCCGCTGGACTGGCCGACCCAGGCGCAGGCAGAGGACATCCGAGAACGCGCGCGTGAGCGCATCGCCCTGATCGAACGCCTGGCCCAGTCCAGCGCCGCACTGGCGCTGATGGACTACCGCTTCCTGTACGACAACACGCGCGACCTGCTCAGCATCGGCTACAACGTGGACGAGCGCCGCTGCGACGCCAGCTACTACGATCTGCTGGCGTCGGAGGCGCGGCTGGCCAGCTTCGTGGCCATCGCCCAGGGCGAGCTGCCGCAGGACAACTGGTTTGCGCTGGGCCGGCTGCTGACCACCAGCGGTGGCGCGCCGGTGCTGCTGTCATGGACCGGCTCGATGTTCGAGTACCTGATGCCGATGCTGGTGATGCCCAGCTACGAAGGCACCTTGCTGGAGCAGACCTGCGTGGCCGCGGTGGCGCGGCAGATCGAATACGGTGGCCAACTCAACGTGCCCTGGGGCGTGTCCGAGTCGGCCTACAACACGCGCGACACACACTTTGTCTACCAGTACCGCGCCTTTGGCGTGCCCGGGCTGGGGCTCAAGCGCGGGCTGGGGGAGGACGTGGTGATCGCCCCGTACGCCACGGCACTGGCGCTCATGGTGGCCCCGCGCGAGGCCACGCGGAACCTGCAACGGTTGACGGACGAGGGCGCCGCCGGGCGCTTTGGCCTGATCGAGGCCATTGACTACACGCCGGCGCGGCTGCCGCTGGGGCAACGTTCGGCGCCAGTGCATGCGTACATGGTCCACCACCAGGGCATGAGCCTGCTGGCCTTGACCTACGCGCTGCTGGGGCAACCGATGCAGCGGCGCTTCGAGTCCGACCCGCAATGCCAGGCGACGATGCTGCTGCTGCAGGAACGCGTGCCCAAGACCGCCGCCGAGTACCTGCACGCGTCCGGCTTTCCGGAGATGGCCGGCAGGTTGCGCAGCAGCGAAGCGCGGCTGCGCGTGTTCACCGATCCCAACCGGCCGCGACCGGCGGTACAACTGTTGTCCAACGGGCGCTACCACGTCATGGTGTCCAGCGCAGGCGGCGGCTACAGCCGTTGCCAGGACCTCGCGGTCACGCGCTGGCGCGAGGACGGCACGCGCGACCACTGGGGTGCGTTTTGCTACCTGCGCGACGTGGCCAGCGGAGCCTACTGGTCCACGGCGTGGC
>JBDTIE010000207.1:0-6135 GCA_039936515.1 Rhodanobacter sp.
GACGTCGTCTTTGGCCATGTGTCTCGTAGGTTCGCGCGCAACCGTCATGGCCGCGTAAGCCGTCAAGTATGTCACGAATGCCCGGGCAGTTGAACAATCGCGCGCTGGTCAGGCGAAGTATCGGTCCAGCCGCTCGCCGATATCCCGCTCGATCCGCGACTTGAGCGGACTGAGCAGCATGCCCAGCTGTGCCGCGACGTGGACAGCGTGCGCGGTCACGGTGATGCTGCCGGTGACGCCCGGTCCACTGAAATGCAGTACGTCTCCTTGCCATTGGTGCGCCATTCCGTACTTTTCCTGCATGGCCGCAGCCACCTTGTCCACGACGCCGCGCGCGGCCCCGGTGTCCAGGTGGTGCTCTCGTTCGATGTCGATTCTTGGCATGTGACACTCCAGGGCGATGCGTACAGTCTACGATTTCGCCGGCGGTGGCAGCGACGGTGACCTGGGTCACTAGCCGTGCATGCTAGAGTTCGCGCGATCTCTGGCGGTTGATAGATGCGTATCGAATTTCCCCATGCGGCCCGCGAGGATTTCCACTGGGCGCAGGCGTCATTGCGAATCGGCAGCGCGCCCGGCAACGATCTGGTATTGGCTGCCGCGCAGGCTGCGCCCCGGCACATGCGCATCGATTTCGATCGCCGTGGCTGGATTTTGCAGGTAGTGGATGACGCCGGCCGCGTCTACGTCAATGCGCGCCCGGTGCACGAGCGCGCGCTGCTGCGCGCAGGCGACGTCGTCAGCGTGGGCGACTGCCGGCTGCTGTTGTGTGCGGACGACGATCCCGGTCGCCGCCCGCCGCTGCCGGCCAGCGAAGAGCGGCATTGCACGGTGGCACTGCGCGCGGTGGCGGGGCCGCTTTCGGGCAAGGTCATGGCGCTGGACAGTGCGCGCCTGCTTGACGGTCGCGGTGATGTGACGCTGGACCTGCCCCAGGGCGACAGCGTGACCTTCCACATCGGCTGGCGCGACGGCCGGTTGTGGCTGGATCTGCACCATGCGTCTGCGCGACATCCGCTGCGCGTCAACGGCACGCCGATGCAGGCGGTGGCGCTGCAACCGGGCGACCAGATAGGCGTGGCAATGCATCGGCTCGTGCTGGAGGCGCCCGGGATGCTGAGCGAACCGGCGATCCCCGCGCCGCCTGCAGTTGAACCGGACGATGTGCAAGCCACGTCCACCAGCGGTGGCGCGTGGTGGCTGATTCTCACCGCCGTGGTCCTGGCCATGGGCATCGCCCTTGCGCTGCTGATCCGCCGCTGACGGTGGCACCCTCGCGCGGCGCGCGATACGTTGCAATGCGCCAATATGGCAGTCACCCGGAGGCACTTCACGCATGAGCAGAGTCTGGAATTTCAGCGCCGGTCCGGCCGCGCTGCCGCTGCCAGTGCTTGAGCGGGCGCAGCACGAGATGCTGGACTGGAATGGCAGTGGTGCGTCGGTGATGGAACAGTCCCATCGCGGCCAGCGCTTCATGACCATGGCTGCGCAGGCAGAGGCCGACCTGCGGACATTGCTTGGTGTCAACGACGACTACGCCGTGTTGTTCCTGCAAGGCGGAGCCACCCAGCACTTTGCGCAGATTGCGATGAACCTGGCTGGTGTCGGCGACAGCGCCGATTACATCATCAACGGCCATTGGGGCGTCAAGGCCGCCAGTGAGGCGGCGCCCTATGTGCACGTCAATATTGCCGCCGACAGCAAACGCAATGGCGATTACTGCAGCCTGCCGCCGCGCGAGACGTGGCAGCTCGATCCGGCGGCGGCATACGTGCACTACACGCCCAACGAGACCATCCATGGCCTTCAATTCCACGGCGTGCCCGATGTCGGCGGCGTTCCGCTGGTGGCGGACATGTCCTCCTGCATCCTGTCCGAGCCGCTGGACGTGGCGCGTTTCGGCCTGATCTACGCGGGCGCACAGAAGAATATCGGGCCGTCCGGGCTGGTGCTGATGATCATCCGCCGCGATCTGCTGCAACGCACCGGACGGCCTATGGCACGCATCCTGCGCTATGCCGAACACGCCGCGGCACATTCGATGCTCAATACGCCCAACACCTGGGGCTGGTACGTTGCCGGGCTGACCTTCCAGTGGCTGCTCGAGCAGGGCGGCCTTGCGGTCATTGGTCAGCGCAATGGGCGCAAGGCCGATGCCTTGTATGCAGCCATTGACGGCTCCGCGGGCTATTACCACTGTCCGGTCGACGTGGTTGATCGGTCACGCATGAACGTGCGCTTCGCGGTGCACGATGGCGCGTTGGACACGGTCTTCGTGCGCGAGGCCGAGGCGACAGGCCTCATTGCGCTCAAGGGGCACAAGGCGCTGGGCGGCTTGCGCGCTTCGCTGTACAACGCGGTGCCGGAGCAGGCGGTGGCGGCGCTGGTCGTCTTCATGCGCGATTTCGCCCGCAGGCACGGCTGATCTGGTGCCGCTGACCTCTGTATCATCTGGACTTCTTTACTTTTAGACGGCTATTCAATGTCCGAGCACAAAACCCCACTGAGCGGGATGCGCGAACACATCGACAGCATTGATCGACAAATCCAGCAGTTGATTTCCGAGCGCGCGCGTCGCGCCCAGGAAGTGGCGAAGGTCAAGGGCGAGGGGCTTTCCGCGATCGACTACTACCGTCCCGAGCGCGAAGCACACGTGTTGCGCATGGTGGTGGATCGCAACGACGGGCCGCTGCCGGACACTGAGATGGTACGGCTGTTCCGCGAAATCATGTCCTCGTGCCTGGCCCAGGAAGATCCGCTGAAGATTGGCTATCTCGGCCCCGAGGGCACGTTCAGCGAGCAGGCGGTGCGCAAGCACTTCGGCCATGCCGCCTGTGGCTTGCCGCTGGGAAGTATCGAGGAGGTGTTCCAGGAGGTGGCAGCCGGCAACGCCGATTTTGGGGTGGTGCCGGTGGAAAACTCCGGACAGGGCATGATCCAGATGACGCTGGACATGTTTCTGACTTCGGCCGCCATCATTTGTGGGGAGGTGGAGCTGCGCGTGCACCAGTGCCTGCACTCGCTGACGGGCGGCACCGAAGGCGTGCGCCGCGTGTACGCACACGCGCAGTCGCTGCAGCAATGCAGGACCTGGCTGCGGGTGAACCTGCCTGGCGTGGAGTGCGTCGCAGTCAGCAGCAATGCCGAGGCGGCCAGATTGGCGCGGCATGCCGATGATGTCGCGGCGATCGCTGGTGAAGCAACCGGCCGCATCTATGGCCTGACGACGGCAGCCGTCGGCATCGAGGACCGCGCCGACAACACCACCCGATTCCTGGTCATTGGCCGCACATTGTTTCCGCCCTCCGGCAACGACCGCACTTCGCTGCTGGTGACGGTCAACGACAATCCAGGGGCGCTGTACAACGTGCTCAGCCCATTGGCGCGACATCAGATCAGCATCAATCGCATCGAGTCGCGGCCTGCGCACACCGGCAAGTGGCAATACGCGTTCTTCATCGACGTGTCCGGACACATCCAGGACGATGCCTTGCAGGCAGCCGTGAGCGAAATCGACGAGGGCATCGGCTCGGTACGCGTGCTTGGCGCCTATCCGGTGGCGTTGCCATGACCGTGGGTGTCGGCAAGGAAGATCAGGCGTGAGACGGCTTCACTGGTATAGCCGGCGCGGTGAGCCGCTGCACGGCGAGGTGAGCGTACCCGGCGACAAATCCATATCGCATCGCGCATTGATGCTGGCCTCGATTGCGCACGGCAATTCGCACGTGCGCGGTTTCCTGGAGGGCGAGGACACGCGCGCCACCGCAGCGGTTTTCGCGCAGCTTGGCGTACGCGTCGAAACCCCCGCGTCGGGCGAACGCATCGTGCATGGCGTGGGCCTGCACGGGTTGCGCGGCAGCGCGCAAGCACTGGATTGCGGCAACGCCGGCACCGCCATGCGCTTGCTGGCCGGGCTGCTTGCCGGCCAGGCATTCGACAGCACGCTCAGCGGAGACGCTTCTTTGTCCACGCGGCCGATGCGTCGCGTGATCGACCCGCTGGCGCACATGGGCGCGCAGATCGACAGCCGCGACGGCCGGCCGCCACTGCAGGTGCGTGGTGGTCGGCAGTTGCATGGACGCCGTCACGCTCCGGCCGTGGCCAGTGCGCAGGTCAAGTCCGCCATCCTTCTCGCCGGGCTGTACGCCGATGGTAAGACTGAGATCGACGAGCAACATCCCACTCGCGATTGCACCGAACGCATGCTGGCGGCCTTTGGCTGGCCTGTGGACTACGCCGCCGGTCACGTGCGCCTGAGTGGCGGGCACGCTTTGCACGCCTGCGATGTAGACGTGCCAGCGGACTTTTCCTCGGCGGCGTTTTTCGTCGTGGCGGCCAGCATCGTTGCCGGCTCGCAGCTGCGACTGCCGGCAGTCGGACTCAACCCGCGCCGCACTGGATTGCTGCACGCATTGCGCCTGATGGGTGCCGACATTGGCGTGGAGAACACGCGAGCCGAAGGCGGCGAAGCAACGGGCGACCTCATCGTGCGCCACGCCCCGCTGCATGGCATCGACCTGCCCGCGGCGCTGGTGCCGGACATGATCGACGAGCTGCCAGCGTTGTTCATCGCCGCCAGCGTGGCCGAGGGCGTCACCCGCATCACCGGTGCGGCCGAATTGCGCGTGAAGGAGTCCGACCGCATCGCAGTGATGGCCACGGGCTTGCGCGCGTTGGGCGCAGATATCGACGAGACGCCCGATGGCGCTGTCATCCGCGGCGGACGGCTCGGTGGTGGCAGGATCGACAGCCATCTCGATCATCGGGTGGCCATGAGCTTCGCCGTGGCCGGGCTGGTTGCCGACGTACCGGTGGTGATAACCGATTGCGCACACGTGGCCACCTCGTTTCCCGGCTTTCGCAGCCTCGCCAACAGCTGCGGTTTCCACCTTGACGAAAGTGAGACTTGCCTGTGACCGCCCCGAGCGAACCCTTCATCGTCGCCATCCCGGCGCGGCTGGCATCCACGCGGTTGCCCGGCAAGCCGCTGCGGCAGCTGGGCGGCGTGCCGCTGGTGTTGCGCGTGGCGCGCCAGGCGCAGCTCGCCGGCGCCACGCAGGTGGTGGTCGCGGTGGACGATGAGCGCGTGGCTGCGGTTCTGGCCGGGCAGGGAGTGGATGTGTGCATGACGGCCAGCACGCATGCGTCCGGCAGCGACCGCCTGGCCGAATGCGCGCGGCACTATGCATGGCCGGAGGACGCCATCGTGGTGAACCTGCAGGGCGACGAGCCGTTTGCGCCGGCCAGTGGCATCCGCGCCGTGGCCCACGCGCTGGTGGAGGATGCCGCGCCCATGGCGACGCTGGCCGCGCCGATCGTCGATGTGGACGAACTGTTCGACCCCAACGTGGTGAAGGTGGTGCGCGGTGCAAATGGCAGGGCCCTGTATTTCAGTCGGGCGGCGTTGCCGTGGGCGCGCGACGCCTTTGCGCGGGACCGCCAGGTATTGCCCGACAACATCCCGTTCCTGCGTCACATCGGCATCTACGCCTACCGCAGTGGCTTCCTCTCGCGTTACGCGACACTGGCGCGCACGCCGCTGGAGCAGGCCGAATCGCTGGAACAACTGCGCGTGCTCGAACACGGCTTTGCCATCGCCGTGCGCCTGACGCCAGAGGCGTTCCCGCCGGGAATCGACACCGCCGAGGACCTGCAGCGCGCCGAGTGCTGGCTGCAATCCCATCGGCGATGACGACCACGGGGCATCCTGCCAGCGCCAGCTAGAATGGGTCCATGCAGTCCACGCAACTCCCGGCGTTCGATGGCAAGGCTTTCGTCCGCAATCTCAGTTCCTCGCCCGGCGTCTATCGGCACTTCGACGCCGCCGGCGAGTTGCTGTACGTGGGCAAGGCCAGCAACCTCAAGAAGCGCGTCGGCAGCTATTTCCTCAAGCCGCACCAGGAGCCGCGCATCGCGGCGATGGTGGCGCAGATCGCGCGCGTGGAAATCACCGTCACCCGCACCGAGGGTGAGGCGCTGTTGCTTGAGTCGCAGCTCATCAAATCGCTCAAGCCGCGGTACAACATCCTGCTGCGCGACGACAAGAGCTATCCCTACATCTACCTGTCCGGCGGCGAGGATTATCCGCGGCTGGCCTTTCATCGAGGTGCGCGCAACCTGCGCGGACGATATTTC
>JBDTIE010000208.1:0-5253 GCA_039936515.1 Rhodanobacter sp.
GGGACGTCGGACAGTGCGCTGAAATGCCGCTGTCGCTGTCCCAGCATTTGCGTACAGCTAATATAACCACAGCCTGAGATCAGTCCCGCCAATGGATCAATTCGCAAAAGAAACAATTCCTATTTCCCTCGAAGAAGAGATGCGCAAGAGCTACCTCGATTACGCCATGAGCGTGATCGTCGGCCGCGCCTTGCCCGATGTTCGCGACGGCCTGAAGCCAGTGCATCGCCGCGTCCTGTTTGCGATGAACGACCTCAACAACGGCTGGAACAAACCGTACAAGAAGTCGGCGCGCGTGGTCGGTGATGTCATTGGTAAATACCATCCGCACGGCGACGCGTCGGTGTACGACGCCATCGTGCGCATGGCGCAGCCATTTTCGCTGCGCTACATGCTGGTGGACGGGCAGGGCAACTTCGGTTCGGTGGATGGCGACAACGCCGCTGCCATGCGTTACACCGAAGTGCGCATGTCCAAGCTCACGCAAGAGCTGTTGGCGGACATCGACAAGGACACCGTCGATTTCGGCCCCAACTATGACGAGAGCGAGCACGAGCCGCTGGTGTTGCCCGCGCGCGTGCCCAACCTGTTGATCAATGGTTCGGCCGGCATTGCGGTGGGCATGGCCACCAACATTCCTCCGCACAACCTCACCGAGGTGGTGTCCGCCACCATTGCCCTGATCGACGATCCGAGCCTGGGCGTCGAGGCGCTGATGCAATACGTGCCCGGCCCGGATTTCCCGACCTGGGGCATCATCAACGGCGCCGCCGGCATCGTCGAGGCGTACCGTACCGGTCGCGGGCGCATCCTGGTCCGCGCGCGTGCCGAGGTCGAAACCGACAAGAGCGGGCGCGAGACGATCATCGTCCACGAGATCCCGTTCCAGGTGAACAAGGCGAGGCTGATCGAGAAGATCGCCGAGCTGGTGAAGGAAAAGAAGCTCGAAGGCATCAGCGCCTTGCGCGATGAGTCCGACAAGGACGGCATGCGCATCGTCATTGAAATCCGTCGCGATGCGATGGGTGACGTGGTGTTGAACAACCTGTTCCAGCAGACGCAGATGCAGGTCACCTTCGGCATCAACATGGTGGCGCTGGTGGACGGCCAGCCGCGGCTGCTGGGGTTGAAGCCGATCCTGGAGGCCTTCATCCGCCATCGGCGCGAGGTGGTCACGCGGCGCACCATCTTTGAACTGCGCAAGGCGCGCGCGCGCGCGCACATCCTGGAAGGACTGACCGTCGCGCTGGCCAACATCGACGAGATGATTGAGTTGATCAAGACGTCCTCGTCGCCGGCGGAAGCGCGCGAGCGCATGGTTGCGCGGCGTTGGGAAGCCGGGCTGGTCAATGCGCTGCTTTCGGCCACCGGCGCGGAGGCTTCACGTCCGGAGTCGATGGACCCGCGCGACGGCTTGAAAAGCGATGGCTACCAGCTGTCGGAGGCGCAGGCGCTGGAGATCCTGGCGATGCGCCTGCATCGCCTGACCGGACTGGAGCAGGAGAAGCTTTCCGACGAATACCGGCAGATCCTGGATGTCATTCGCGCATTGATCGAGATCCTGGAAAACCCCGCGCGGCTGCTGGAGGTGATCCGCGGTGAGCTGGAGGCAGTCAAGGCCGAGTTCGGCGACGCGCGACGCACCGAGATCCAGAATTCCAAGGAAGATCTGAACGTCCTGGACCTGATTGCCGCCGAGGACATGGTGGTGACGCTTTCGCATACCGGCTACGTCAAACGCCAGCCGGCCAGCACCTACCGCTCGCAACGCCGTGGCGGCAAGGGCCGCTCCGCGTCGGCGCTGAAGGAAGAGGACGTCGTCGAGCAGTTGTGGGTGGTCAATACGCATGACACCTTGCTCACCTTTACCAGCACCGGGCGCGTGTATTGGCTGAAGGTCTACGAGATTCCCGAGGCCGGTCCGGGCGCGCGCGGCAAGCCGATCGTCAACCTGCTTCCGCTGGGTGCCGAGGAGAAGGTGCAGGCGGTGCTGGCGATACGCGAATACGCCGACGACCGCTTTGTGTTCTTCGCCACGCGCAACGGCACGGTCAAGAAGACGCCGCTCAACGAGTTTGCCTTCCAGTTGCACAAGGGCAAGCTGGCAATCAAGTTGCGCGATGACGACGCGTTGATCGACGTGGAGCTGACCGACGGCAACAGCGACATCCTGCTGTTTGCCTCCAACGGCAAGGTCAACCGTTTCGACGAGAACACCGTGCGCTCGATGGGCCGCACCGCAGCGGGCGTGCGTGGCATGCGCCTGACCAAGGATGCGCATGTGGTGTCGCTGATCGTGGCCGCGGACGGAGACATCCTCACCGCAACCGAGCGCGGTTACGGCAAGCGCACGCAGTTGGCGGAGTTCACCAAGAAGGGTCGCGGCACCCAGGGCGTGATCGGCATCCAGTGCTCCGAGCGCAACGGCGCATTGGTGGGGGCCGTGCAGGTCACCGAAGCTCATGAGCTGATGCTGATCTCCGACCGCGGCACGCTGGTGCGTACTCGCGTGGTCGAGGTCTCCCAGCTTGGCCGCAACACCCAGGGCGTGACCCTGATTCGCCTGCCCGACGATGAAACTCTGGTCAGCGTGATGCGCCTGGACGCCGAGGATGAGGTTGCCGACGAAGCCGTGGGCGAAGATCTGCAAGGGCCGCGGCTGGCATCGGATGGCAGCCAGGACCCATCGGCTGATGGCAGCGGTGAAGCCGCCGCCGGCGATGTCGACGTGCAGCCAGCCGGCGACGACGACTAGTCATTGCCGCTGTGCCGGAAAAACGCCCTGGCCATGCCGGGGCGTTTTTTTATCAAGCAAACCCGGACGCCGGCGCTTCAGTCAGCAGTCGCCAGGAAGAACAATTCCTCCACTGCAGCATCCAGCGCGCGGGCAAGCTTCAGTGCCAGCAGCGTGGACGGCACCATACGCTCCATTTCAATCGCGTTGATGGACTTGCGCGTGCTGCCAATGAGCGCGGCGAGTGCTTCCTGTGTCAGGCCGTGCTCCGCGCGCGCAACCTTCAGCCGGTTGCCGAGGTGTTCAGCGGACACGTCAGGCACGATCAAACGCGAGGAAAAAGCCAAGGAAGGCGCTCACCCCCAACGCTACGGCCAGCGCTGCCAACATCTGTGCTGAGACCTGCAGCACCAGCACGGCGCTCAGCACGCAGAAGCCTGCCAAGGCCGCCATGGCGACGAGAAAGGCCCACCGATAGGCACGCGCCAGCGCGACCTGGCGCAACTCGTCATGCATCACCACGTCGCGACTTTGCTTGTGCGCATTGCGCGTGCGCGACTGTCCCAGCCACGCCACGGCAAACACGATGGCGATGGCCATACCCGTCAGCAGCGCGCGCCGCGTGTCGCTGCCCATCATCAGCGTCGAGGCCAAGCCCAGCACCACGATCAGCGCCAGCCATACGCCACGGCGTTCATTGCGCACCAGTTTGTCCGTGTCGCTGCTTTCGGTGTTGGGCATGTTCGTATCCTCCGTCGGGGCGCCGGTCGTCATCGCGTCGGCGCGATGAATATAACGCATAGGTTACATAAAGCAACCTATACGTTTCATCCTTGCGTAGAGCAAATGCTGCGTCCGCGAACCTCCGCCGCAGAAGGCATGATCACCGGGCCGCTTCAATCCCCATCGACATTATCGGCTCCCACTTCCAGGACGGCGACTTGAATCGCCGCCCACAGCACCTACTTCAGAGACAGGCGGCAATGGGCCGCAGCTTGGTTGGAGGAGATCATCAAATGAATCTGGGTCGTCATTCCATCTGGAACCCCGGCAATGCCTTGCCCGACGAAGTTCGCCAGGCGTTCGACCGCTTTCTGCAGCCCGAGGACAGCGACGCGTCCAACGTCGTCACCAGCCAGTGGGCGCCGCGCGTCGACATCCGCGAGGATGAGCAGCAGTTCGTGATCCTGGCCGACATCCCCGGTGTGGATCCGGCAAACATCGAAGTGAGCATGGAAAAGGGCATCCTCACCATCAAGGGTGAGCGCGAAGCGCCGACCGGGGGCGAAGGCAAGGAAGGCAAGTTCACCCGCGTGGAGCGTGCGCGCGGTGCATTCCATCGCCGCTTTGCACTGCCGGACAGCGCCGATGCCGAGGGCATCACCGCCAACGGCAAGTTCGGCGTGCTGGAAATCATCATCCCCAAGAAGGCGCTGGCAACACCGCGACGCATTACCATCAACGCCAGTCACTGAGCCGTTAGCGGTTCTTTGCATGAACGCCCGCGGCAGACGTGTTTTGTCGCGGGCTTTGCGTCAGATGGGAGTGGCAGGTGGAATTCAAAGATTACTACGAAATTCTGGGCGTCAAGCCTGACGCCAGCGAAGCGGAGATCAAGGCGGCCTATCGCAAGCTGGCGCGCAAGTACCATCCGGACAAGAACAAGGACGCGGGAGCGGAGGAAAAATTCAAGGCAGCCAACGAGGCCAACGAGGTACTCAAGGACGCCGAGAAGCGTCGCTCCTACGACCAGCTGCGCGCTGGCGGCTATCGGCCCGGCGAACAATTTCGTCCGCCGCCGGGTTGGCAAGGCCAGGGCCAGGGCCAGGGCTTCGATGCAGGCGATGGCGACTTCAGCGATTTCTTCGAAAGCCTGTTTGGTCGCCAGGCCGCGAATGGCCAGCGCGGGCAACCGCGGCCTCGTCGCGGTCGCGATGTCCAGGCGCACGTACAAATCGACTTGCAGACTGCTTTCGATGGTGGCCGCACGCGCCTGGCGCTGCAGGATGGCACCGGCGGCGAACGCGTGCTCGATGTGAAAATCCCTGCCGGCATTCAGCCCGGCCAGGTCATCCGCCTGGCCGGTCAAGGCCAGGGCGGCATGGCTGGCGGCCCCAGTGGCGATCTGCTGCTGGAAGTCGGCGTGCGCGATGACGCGCGATTCCGCCTGGACGGTCGCAACGTGATCCACGTGTTGCCGCTGGCGCCATGGGAAGCCGCCCTTGGCGCAACGCTGGCTGTGCCGACGCTGGCCGGACCGGTGGACATGCGCATCCCGGCCGGCTCGCAATCCGGGCGCAAGTTGCGCCTGAAGGGTCGCGGCATGCCGGGAGCACATCCCGGCGACCAGCTGGTGGAGTTGTCCATCCGTGCCCCGCTGGCCGAATCCCCGGCGCAGAAGGCAGCCTACGAGGCATTGCAGGCGCAGTTCGCGGGCTTCGACCCGCGGCAGTAGCTGGCGCGCTTTCGCGCACGCCATGCGTCGATGGCGTAGGGCGGGCACTGCCCGCCGCTTTTCC
>JBDTIE010000209.1:0-14116 GCA_039936515.1 Rhodanobacter sp.
ACCTAGATCGGCGACCAGATTCAGGCTGGGTAGCACATTGTTGTAGCTGGCGCCGTCGGAAATCTTTCCCACCAGCGTGTCGCCATTGGTCTGCAGCGCATGTGAGGACTGGTCGGTACGCACGAACTGCGCGCCGACATTGCCACGCAGCGGTATGCCGGCCAGCGTCGTGTCGATGTTGAATTTCGCATACGCCAGCGGCACCTTTTCCTCGACCGTGTAGTTGCGGCTCCAGTCGCCCTGGCCGTTTTTCTGCGTCAGGTAAAACTGGCTGTACATCGCCCCGAGCACGTTGTAATTGAGAATGCGCTGTATGCCGCCGTAGGCCAGCGAGGTGGGGTTGTACAGCAGTACCGGGTTGACCGGCGCGCTGAAGTGGTTGTTGTAGGTGTCCGGGTCCGAGCCGTTGCCGTTCAACCAGGCAAAGTTGACATCCGCATGCTTGGACTTGGTGCGGTCCGAATAAGCCAGACCCAGATCCATGTCGCTGAAGATCCAGCCCACGGGATGGCTCACCTGCAGGCGCACGCTGCGGATGGTGTCGTTCTGGCGGTCAAACTCCTGGCGGCCGTTGTAGCCGTAGCCGTCCGGATCGGTGAACACCATCGTGCCGGCATCGGCCAGGTCCACTGCCGGGGAAAAACGCGGATAGCCGAAGCCGGCCGGGGTGTTGAATCCGACGCTGGTGAGCGCGCCATCGGCCAGGCCCGTGAACAGATAGGCATCGTGCAGGCGCACGCGTGCGCCGGAGGAGGACAAGTCCAGCGAGGTCGTCCAGTCGCCCAGGTAAAGCTTGTTGTTCCAGCCAATGGAGTAGAGCTTGTCGTGCTCCTTGGTGTATTCGTTCTGCAGGATCGGCGCGATGCCGTTTACCGTGCCGGAGGTGACAATCGGCAGCGGCTGGCCGGGTGAGGTCTGCACCCCGGCGTAGGACACGTTGTCGTACGGGCTGGACGACCACTGCGCGCCATTGGTGTATTTCTTCTTGTTGAAAGTGGAGTAGTACAGGTCCAGCTTGCTGTAGTAGACCTCATTCGGTGCCCACTCCAGTACGGTCATCAAGCCGTTGCGCTTCTGGTCCTGCGACTGCGCGCGCAGCTGCATGCCTTCCTGTGAAATCACGTTGTCGGGCATGCCTGGCGTGTGTGGACCGCCCCAGTTCTGGTCAATGCCCGCCGAACCGTTGTCGGCACTCCACCACCACGCCTGGTACTGCTTCTCCTGGATCGGCTGGTCAAGCTGGGCAAAGCCGACGGCGATGCCCAACGTGTGGTCGAAAAACTGGTCCACGTAGGAAAAGCTGGCGCGATGGCCGTTGACCCCAGTGCCGGTGCCCGGATTGAGCGTGCCGTTGGTGTTGTGCTCGCCACGCAGGTTGAACACCAGGGTGCGTCTGGACAAATCCAGCGGGTTGATCGTGTGCAGGTCCACCGTGCCGGACAAACCCTGGCCAACCAGCCCGGCGTCCGGGGTCTTGTAGATGGTGACGCCGCTGATCAATTCGGACGGGTACTGGTCGTACTCGACGCCGCGGTTCTCGCCGATCGTCGCCTGCTCACGGCCATCCAGCGTGGTGCCGGCAAAATCCGGCGACAGGCCACGAATGGAGATGGCGTTGGCCTGGCCGTTGACGCGCTGCGTCGCCAGGCCGGACACGCGCGACAGACTGTCGGCGATGCTGACGTCCGGCAGCTTGCCGATGTCCTCGGCGGAAATCGCCTCCACGATATTGTCGGAGTTTTCCTTGACCTTGATCGAGCCGGCGATGCTGCTGCTGATACCGGTCACCACCACGGTGCTCAAGTCCGCGACCGGCTGTTTCTTGTCCGCCTTTGCCTTGGCCTTGGCTTTGGCGTCTGCCTTGGCCGGTGTTGCCTGATCGCTGGCGGTGCTGGCTGGCACCTGTGGCGCGGCTTCCTGCGCCGACAAGCCCGCACTGGCAAGCGCCAGCAGCGCCGCTGCGCAGGCCACTGCCAGCGGTCGTGAATGGTTGCCAGGGGCAAGCGTAAATGCGGCACGGGCCGCGAATCGACGGTTCATCGCTACTCTCTCCATGAAGATCCAAAAGCGTGTCCGTCTCGCGGCGGCGGCCTATGTTGCGCCCACTCCGCGGGCCATGTCATTACGCTTGTAGGCGCAAGAAATTGCGGGTTTGCGGAGGGAGAGTTTGTGTCTGGACCAGCGCGCGCCACGCATGCGCGGCAGCGCCCGCCGTTGCAGTTCGGCGTGGAAGAACTTTCAAAAGCGGTCAGTGCCACGCGGCATGAAATATCGACGGCGAGGCGCTGCACCGCGCTCAAAATGCTTTTGTAGATTGCCAGTCTTGGCTACTTGCCCGACGACATGGCTTTGTCCATGACCAACGATTGCGAATTCGGTCGACTACTTGCGCGCTGCAACCTAAGCGGCCTCGGTTGGCAATTCATCTTCCGACTGAAGCTTGCTGATCGACCCGAAGCGGACCTTCGGTTGCCTGGCATAAACTGTACTCACCTCGATCTCGACAGCGCGCGTTCCGTTAGGCCGCGACCAGCGCTACTGCGCCACAGCCGAACACCATCCGGTCTTCCCCGTGATTAAGTGAACCTGGCCCCGTTCCTGGATCAAACGCAGATCGACCTTGCCGGCGGCCATCAGATCAGCGACCTCACGCGCTCGATTGCGCAGCAGCCGCGCGCTGTCTGACTCGACTCGCAGCATCGTAAAGAGGTGGCAAGCATTAGTCGTCAGCGCCGCTGCAGCCGGTTACGCTGGTCGCATCGTCCTCATCCGCGTGGCTTCCATGCCGGCCCACTTGAGCACTTACGTGATCATGTTGCCCGTGCTCGCGCTGATCGTATGGTGACGGCTCCGACGCTCATGATTTCGCGAATCGCGATCTTCGCGAATCGCCGGGTCCTCAGCGGCTTTCATCGCGATTACTTCATTGCCTATTGCAGCGGCTGCTGATCCACCGCTCGCGCATTCAACGTGGCGACCCTGGCACCACCGCACTCTAACGATCCACGGAGATCCTGCGATGTTCGATGACCTGTGGAAAACCAGCCGCTCGCTGGACGAGCAGCGTGACGAATTTTCGCGCCGACGTTTCCTGGCGATGCCACTGGCAGGCGCGATCGCCTGGACGCTGGTGGGTCTGGCTGGCGTCTTCGCGACGCCGGTCCAGGTCGCCTGGACGCTGTTCATCGCCACCGGTTCTATCGCCTACCTCGGCATGCTGTTGTCGCGTTTCACCGGCGAGAATTTCCTCGACAAGACCCGGCCGAAAAATACCTTCGATACGATGTTTTTCCTGACCGTGGGGATGTCGCTGCTGGTCTACGCCATCGCGATCCCGTTCTTTCTGCGCGACTACACTTCGTTGCCGTTAAGCGTGGGCATTCTGACCGGGCTGATGTGGATTCCCCTGTCGTGGATCATCCGGCACTGGATCGGCATGGCGCATGCAGTGTGCCGCACCTTGCTGGTGCTGGCGGCGTGGTATCTGTTTCCGACGCTGCGGTTCGTGGTGATCCCGGCGCTGATCGTGGCGATCTACGTATTCACCATGCTGGTGTTGGAGTCTCGCTGGCGTGGCTTGCAGCAGCCCAGTAGAGCCGTTGACTAGGCTGATTTAGCGATCGGAGGCAGCTTAGGGCCGACAAGCGGCACCCAACGGACAGGTAGCCGGCGGGCGACACTTCATCTGAGGCGAACGTTGTGCGCGTCCACGAGAACTGTCGCCGTCAACCGATGCGAGAAAGAGTCGCTTGAGGAGTTGACAGCCATTCGTGGCGCCATCTGACCACGGAAAGTGACGCAATCGCCGTTTCGGGCCCATGTTCCCAGGTGGCCAGCGGACAACGACATTGGTGCGCCCGGCGGGATTCGAACCCACGACCACCGCCTTCGGAGGGCGGTACTCTATCCAGCTGAGCTACGGGCGCAACGCGGTCGTGCGCGGCGGGCTGCAAGCCGGCGCCGCGGGGAGCGAAGTATAGCCGAGAAGCTGCTTGCCAGCGCCTCAGCGCGCCTTGAGCAATTCGGTGAGTCGGTCCGCGCCGGTGGCGCGTTCCAGGTGCGGGTATTTGAGACCGTCGTGGTAGGGAATGCTGACGGTCTTGTACTCGTTGAAGTTCTTCACCAGCAACTGCACCGGCGTGGTCTTGTCCTTGGCCGCGGCAGTGACCGCGTCCTTGATGGCGTCGGCGGAGAACTCCTTGCCGTTGACTGCCACCACCTTCATGCCCGGGGAGACGCCGGCCTTGAACGCCGGGCCGTCCCACAGCACGTCGCCGATCTCGCCGGTCTTGCCGATGGACAAGCCCAGCGAATAGGTGAGCTCGGCGAAGCCGCGGCGGGACTCCACGGCCTTGACCGCGGCCGACGGCTTGTCGGTGTAGACCAGCTTCCAGCCGTGCGAGGCGATGCCGCCGATCAGCGGCATATGGCCGTCCAGACGCTCGCGCAGGTATTTGTTCCAGTCATACGGCTGGATGTCGTTGAGAGTCTTGACCACGTCCTCGAAGGTGTAGGTGTTGACGTCCCACTGGCCGTTGTCCATGCCGAAGAACGCCTTGCCGAAATCATCGATCGAGCGCTTGTTGGCAGACAGCTCGCGCAGCTTGCCGTCAACGTCCAGCCAAATCATCGCGCCGGCGGCGTAGTAATCCTCGCTGGACTGGTAGTTGCGATACGGCAGCGGGCGACGCTGGGCGATCACCGGGTCGTTGGTGGTGTCCTGCACGTTGCGCCAGCTCGCCAGGCCCGGCCGGCCCTTGTCGTAGGTGGCGGCCACCAGCGCCAGCATGTCGTGCGCCTGCTCGGCATTCCACAGCCCGGAACGGGCGGCCATCACGTAGCCCCAGAACTGGGTCTGGCCTTCGTATACCCACAGCAGCGTGTCGCTCATCGGCACGTTGAAGTTGGGCGTGGCCAGGTCCGCGCCGCGGCGGTACTTGCCGTTCCACGAGTGGTTGAACTCGTGCGGCAGCAGGTCGCGGCTGAGCGCGTTCTTGTCCCACTCGGTGAAGTAGCCGGGGCTGACGCCGTTCTCGCTGGAGCGGTGGTGCTCCAGGCCGTTGCCGCTCATCTTGTCGCTGAGCGAAAACAGGAAATCGTAGTGGTCGTAGTGGTGCGCGCCGTACATCTTGTACATCTGCTGCACCAGGTTCTGGTGCACCTTCAGTTGCTCGGGCTTGATCTCCAGGTACTTCGGATCGTCGGCAACGATGTTCAGATGCACCGGCGTGCTGGCGCCCGGGTCCAGGTCCACGCGCTTGAAATACTTGCCGGCGTAGACCGGCGAGTCGACCAGGTCGTCATAGTCGATGGGCTTGTAGCTCACGGTGTTGCCATCGGTGGAGGCCACCTCCAGCGCGGTGGCGGCCTTCCAGCCGACCGGGTAGGTCACGCTGGCCTGCGCCTTGATGCGGTTGGCGTTGTAGCCGGCCGGGTACAGCGATACCGCGTTCCACTGCAGGTTGAGCATTTCCGGGGTCATCACCACGCGGCCCTGGCTCTTGTCCTGCGGGGTCAGGTACTGGAACTGCACCTCCACCGCGCTGGCGCCGGCAGGCACGTCGATGTGGAAGGCGTAGACGTTGAGCGGGTCGCGCTTCCACACCAGCGGCTGGCCATTGGCGCTGACCTTGAGTCCCGCCAGCTTGTCGATCGGTCCGGTTGGCGAGTGATTGCCCGGCAGCCACTGCGGATACAGCAAGGTCAACGGACCGGGCTGGGCCGGGATCACCTCGTGCACGTTGAAGATGCGCTGCGCCAGGTTGGTCGCGTCCACCTTGATCTGCAGCGTGCCCGCAGCATAGGGCACGTCCTGCGGTGGCGGAACATCCGCCAGCGCGCAGAAACTGGACAGGCCGAGTGCGGCAGCGGCCAGGGCGGATGCAAGGTGCGTGGCTTTCAAGGGTGTATCTCCGGTCAATCAGACCCTTGATGCTAGCCCGCGTCCGCCAGTGCAACGCATGCCGAAGGTCACGCTCTGCCACTGCCGGCCGGTTTGCCGCCAATGCACGCGGCATGGGAAATCCGCAAATGCCCCGCCAGTGTTTCAGCGCGCGACGGCCACCTGGCCCGCTGATAGCGCCGGACGGCGGCTCGCCCACAGCAAGGCCATTGCGCTGAGGGCAAACACCATGCCGATGGCCATCGCCATTTGGCCGTCCAGACGGCTGATGCCAAACCAGCGCCCGCTTGCCAGCGGCACCAGGCCGGTCAGCAACACGCGCAAGCCTTCCAGCCACTTCGCCCAGCGTCGGCTTTCCAGCAGCCCGCCGAGCAGCCACAGGCTGGTGACGAGGTAGGCGGCATACCCCAGCAGCGTCGGCAGCTGCGCGCTGCCGGCGAGGGCCAGGAACTGTGTCACCATCACCAGCTGCAACCCGAATTGCGCCAGCACGTAGATCATCATCGCCCGCGCCAGCGGCGGCTCGAAGCGCTCCGCGGGCATGACGAAATCCGGCCTCGGATACCGCGCCGCCAACTCGGCCGGCTGCCAACCCGGCGGCTTGACCCACAACAGCAGCTTGTCGCGCCAGCGCCGCGTGCGCCACGATTCGCGGGCGGTGTTCCAGTACACCTCGGCGTTGGCCCACAGCGGGTTCCAGCTGCGCAGCGGCGAGCGCGTGCCGTACACCGGCCGGTCGGCATCATCTTCCTCGACAAAGGTGCCAAACAGGCGATCCCAGAGGATGAGGATGCCGCCGTAGTTGTGGTCCAGGTAACGATCATTCACCGCGTGGTGCGCGCGATGATTGGATGGCGAGCAGAACACGCGGTCGAACCAGCCCAGCCGGTTGATCTGCTCGGTGTGCACCCAGAACTGGTACAGCAGGTCAATGAGGGCGACCACTACAAACACCTGCAGCGGCACGCCAAGCACGGCCAGCGGCAGGTAGAACAGCCAGCCCAGCAGCACGCCGCTGCCGGTCTGGCGCAGCGCGGTGGACAGGTTGTAGCGCTCGCTTTGGTGATGGACCACGTGCGCGGCCCACAGGATGTTCACCCGGTGCCCGCCGCGATGCAGCCAGTAGTAGCAAAAATCGTAACCGAGCAGCGCCAATGCCCACACCCACACGCTGTCCGCCGGCAGCGCGAACAGCGCCAGGTGCTGCACGCACCACGCGTAGATGCCAAAGGTCAGCAGCGTGCTGAATACGCCCACGATCTGCGAGATCACGCCCAGGCCGATGCTGTTGATCGCATCGCTGGCCGCGTACGCATGCCGGCCACGGCGGCGGGCAACCAGCAGCTCCAGCGCGATCAGCGCGAAGAACACCGGCGTCGCCCAGGTGATGATGGTTTCCTGCGTGTGCATGCGCCCTCGCCCGGCTGCACCGCCCGTCAACGCGGCGGGTCGGTCGATAGTACGACGTGGCCGGGCCGCGATGGCAAAGGGGTGAGTCCGGTGCGCGCGTCAGACGTGCCCGCGCGACGCCGCGCGCTATTCGTACACGTGCAGGTGACCGATTACCCAGGCGTGATAGGACGCCAGCAGGCCGGGCACCTGGCAATCGGTATAGCGCCCGTTGCAGCGCTCACGCAGCGTGGTCAGCGCGGAGAAGTACGGGTCGGTGGGCAACCCGGCGGCCTGCAGCACCAGCGTCGGCAGGAAGGCAATGTCCAGCATCGGATAATGCGGCAGCGGCGGTCCGGCGAAGTTGCTTTTCACCATGTAGTAGGTGAGGTAGTCCCGATACGGGCGCAGCTCCGGGGTCAGGGAACGCGGCATGTCGCGGATGAGGCCTTCGAAGGACGGTTGATGGTCGCCAAAATGCACCAGCACCGTGGGTTGGGGGCGGTCGAGAAAGTCGTGTTCGAGCCCGCGCATGGCCGCATCGGAGGCTTGCAGCCGCGACAGGTAGGTGTCGAAGTTGAGCGCGGCCGCTGGCTTGAGCCCGCGCAGCACGCCGTGGTTGAACGGCGCGGGCAACTTTGCGCGTGGGTCCTCGTCATGCGGGCCGTGCTGGTTGAGCGTCAGCACCATGACAAACACCGGCTTGCCCGGCTTCTTCACCTTGGCGTACGCGCGCCTGGCAGCGGCAAACATCTGCGCGTCGGTTTCTTCCCACTCGTCCAGGCCCAGTTCGCTGGCGTCGTAAAGGTGGTCAAAGCCGTAGGCCTGGTAGGCATTGCGGCCATTGATGAAGCTGCCGCCGGTCGGGTACACGGCAATGCTGGTGTAGCCCAGCCGGCGCAGTTGCAGCGCCAGGGCGTTGTGCACGTTGGGCGCCAGCACGTACGGCGCGTACATGCCGCCGGGGCCAAAGATGTCCTGTGGCATGCCGGTCAGCGCCGCAAACTCGCTCACCCAGGTGCCGCCGCCAAAGGTGTGCACGCGCAACACACCATGGCCTCGCGTGCTGGCGTCAGGCTTGAACATGCGCACGCGGCATTGCGGCACCGTGCAGACGGCAAAGATCGACGGGTCGAAGGTGCTCTCCTCCAGCACCTGCACGATGTCCGGCCGCACCGCCGCGTCATGCGCACCCAGGCGCGCTTGCCCGGGTGCGCCACCGGCGGTGGCGCCCCATTGCGCCTGCGCCTCGTCGTCACTGGACATCGCCGGCAGCTGTACGTCGGCGTCGTGCAGGTTGACGAAGAAGTTGGTCAGTTGCGCGTCGTCGGTCATCTTTTCCCACGCGTTGCGCGAGTGCACTGACGCAAACACGCCCTGCGGCGACAGGCACAAGCCGAACGCCAGCACGAACAGCGCCACGCCGGCGCCACGCGCGGCCCACCCCAGCAACGCGCCACGGCCGCGCAGCAGAACCACGTCGCCGCGCCATACCAGCCACAGCACCAGCGGCACCAGAACGCACAGGCCAATGCCCAGTGCGTACAGATGCGGGTAATGCGCGAGGGTGTCGACCAGGCTGGTGCCGGCGAAATACAGGAAGTCCGATGGCATCAGCGCGGAGTCGAGATAGCGCATCTTCAACGTGGCGATGAACTTCAGCGCCAGGAACAGCGCGCCACTGACCACCAGCGCGGTCGCAGGACGCGCCAGCGCGCAGGTGAGCACGCCCAGCGTGCACAACATCAGGCTGGCGACAAACACCTTCTGCACGCCGGCGGGCTCCGCGCCGGCGGCAAGCCACAGGCACAGCAAGAAGAAACCCGCGGCGCACGACAGCACGACGACCGCACGCGCGGATCGCAACGAAGTGACTGGCATGGCGGAAGTCCCCCTGCAGGCCCGTAGGCTCTGCGCATCTTACCGAGCTTCGCTGCCGTCGACGGCACGCGCCGTGCGCGCAGTGGGCGGGCGTTTGGCCAGCGGCCGGTCCACGTTCAGGCGCGTACTCAGGCGGGCACTGCCCGCCAACTCTTCGCCAGTACGGTCTGGACTTGGCGCAGGGCGGGCACTGCCCGCCGGCTTGTCTGCGGATGATTGCGGCAATTGGCGGGCGCGGTGCCCGCCCAGCGGCCAAATCGTTCATGGATGGTCGCGGGCCCTGCACGTCCTGCGACCCGAATCCGCGGCGCCGGGCGGGTATCATCGGCGCATGACCCCGACTCCCCTTGCCTCGGCACCGGCCAAGTTTCCGGACATGGCCGCCAGCTTCATGCTCGATGGCCCGGCCGGCGTGCTGGAGACCATCAGTGACGTTGCCACCCCGGCGTGCGCACGACGTGGCGTGGCGGTGATTTGCCACCCGCAGCCGCAACAGGGTGGCACCATGCACAACAAAGTGGTGACCATGACCGAGCGCGCACTGCGCGAATCGGGGCTGGACACCGTGCGCTTCAACTTCCGCGGCACCGGCGAATCGGCCGGTGAATACGACAAGGGCGACGGCGAAGGCCACGATCTGGCGGCGGTGGTGGCGTGGGTACGCGCCATGCGCCCGAACGACGCGGTGTGGTTGGCGGGGTTTTCCTTCGGCGGCTACGTGACCTTGCGCAACGCCGTGCGCCTGCGCGCGGACGCGCTGATCAGCATCGCCCCGCCTATCGGCATGCGCCCGCTGGATGACCTGAAGCTGCCGACCTGCCCGTGGCTGCTGATCCAGGGCGAGGCCGATGAGGTGGTCGACCCGCAGGCGGTATTTGCCTGGGTCGACAGCCTGGACAAGCCGCCGGACGTGATACGCATGCCTGACACCAGCCACTTCTTCCACCGCCGCATGATGGATCTGCGCGGCGCGATCAAGCACGCGGTGCGCGGCTGGCTGCCGCCACCGCGGCGTTGACCGCGGCACGGCAGCGCACGTGAGCGGGCAGCACCCCGACGCACCCAGCGTGCGCTACGCCGAAGGCGTGGCTGCGCACCGCTGGGAAAGCGACCCGTCGCAACTGGCGATGCTGCCCGAGTTCGACCGCCTGCACGCCGCGCTGTGCGCCGCACCCGCCGCCAGCGCAGGCCTGTTTGACCGCCTCAAATCACTGCTGGGCAACGACGAGGCGCAGCCGATCCCGGGCTTGTACCTGTGGGGCACGGTCGGACGCGGCAAGACCTTTTTGATGGACCTGTTTGCCGCCAGCCTGCCGCATGGCGTGGCGCTGCGCCGGCACTTCCACCGCTTCATGGCCGACGTGCACGAGAGCCTGCGCGCGCTCGGCTCGCGCCAGGACCCGCTGCCGGTGGTGGCCGACGAACTGGCCGGACGCTGCCGGGTGCTGTGCCTGGACGAGTTTCTGGTCAACGACATTGGCGATGCGATGATCCTGTCCGGTCTGCTGGAGGCGCTGTTTGCACGCAACGTGGTGCTGGTGACCACCTCCAACACGCCGCCGGCGCGGCTGTATGCCGACGGCCTGCAGCGCGCGCGATTCCTGCCGGCCATCGCTCTGATCCAATCGCGTTGCCAAGTGCGCGAGATGGCGTCCAGCCACGACTGGCGGTTGCGCGCGCTGGCGCAGGCGGCGGTGTACCTGACCCCACCCGGCGCCGAGGCGCAACGTGCGCTGGAGCGCATCTTTGCCAGCCAGGCGGTGGGCGCCGTGCACATCGGCGGCGCACTGGACGTGCTCGGACGCGAGATCCCGCTGGTCAAGCGCGCGGACAACATCCTGTGGTTCAACTTTGCCGCGCTGTGCGACGGCCCGCGCGCGGTGGCCGACTACATCGCGCTGGCCAAGGCCGGGCCGACGGTGATCGTCGCCAACGTGCCGCAATTCACCCTCTACAGCGAGGACGCCGCGCAGCGCTTCGTGCAATTGGTGGACGAGTTCTACGACCGCCGGGTCAAGCTGGTGTTGTCCGCCGCCGCGCCGGTGACCGAGCTGTACGAAGGCGAGCGCCTGCGCGCGGCCTTCGGCCGTACCGAGTCGCGCCTGATCGAGATGCGCAGCGAGGAATACCTGGCCTTGCCGCATCGACCGGAATGAGGCGCTGCGCCGGCCGTTGACGGCAAGCGATGGACGCGTCCCTCGGCGATACGGCGGCGCGCGCTGCCACCGGGCTGGCACACTGCAGGCAACGCCCGCCGTCATCCACGGAGCAACCCATGATCGTTTCCCTCGTCCTGGCCGCCGCGCTCGGCACCACCCCGGCCGCGCCGCCGCCCGATTTCCCCGCCCGCGTGCTGCGCGCCAAGCTGGTGGAGGCCGGTCTCGACGGCCCGGCCTACCAGAAGAAGCTGTGGGCACAGATGACCGACCCCACCGCCGCAGCGCTGCGACGTTGCATTGCCGACCACGCGCCGGCGGACAAGTCGCCGTTCACGCTGGTGGCCGACATCAGCGGCAACGGCAAGCCGGCGTCGATCCAGGTGCAGCCGGCCACGCCGGTGGCCACCTGCCTGGCCACGTGGTTTGCCACGTTGATCCTGCCGCCGCCGCCCAACCTGGCCGACGCCGCGACCTATCCGATCGAGATCGACGTCAGCATCACGCCGTAGCGCGCGGCAGTGTCACGCCGGCGCGGCCTTGCCCTGGTTGGCAACGGCCGCGACCTTGGCGGCGATGGCCGCGGCGTCGCCCAGATAGGCATGACGCAGCGGTTTCAGGTCGTCGTCGAACTCGTACACCAGCGGCACACCGTTGGGCACGTTCAAGCCGACGATAGCCTCGTCGGAAATATCGTCCAGGTACTTCACCAGCGCGCGCAGCGAATTGCCGTGCGCCACCACCAGCACACGCTGGCCGGCGCGCATGGCCGGCGCCAGCACCTGGTGCCAGTACGGCAGCACGCGGGCGACGGTGTCCTTCAGGCACTCGGTATCGGGAATATCCGCCGGGTCCAGCGCGGCGTAGCGTGGGTCATGCACCGATTCATTGTCGGCACGCGCCAGCGGCGGCGGCGCGATGTCGTAGCTGCGGCGCCAGACCTTGACTTGCGCCTCGCCAAATTTCGCCGCGGTGTCGGCCTTGTTCAGGCCGGTCAGCGCGCCGTAGTGGCGCTCATTGAGGCGCCAGTCAGTGAGCACCGGCAGCCACATCATGTCCATGGCCTCCTCCACGCCCCACAACGTGCGCACCGCGCGCTTGAGCACCGAGGTGTGCGCCACGTCGAAGCCATAGCCTTGCTCGCGCAGCAGCAGGCCGGCGTCGCGCGCCTCGATCACGCCTTGCGCGGTCAGGTCGACGTCGGCCCAGCCGCTGAAGCGGTTGTCCAGGTTCCATTGCGACTGGCCGTGGCGGATCAGGACAAGCTTGTGCATGGGGGCGCCTGCAAACGCGTGGAGGAGCCGGCAATGGTGAAGGCCGCGCCGGACACCGTCAAATCCGCACCCTGCCACAGGTCACGGGCAAAACCAGCATGCCGATGCGGCATGCTGGGACACCCCCAAAGAACGGAGCCGTGTCATGTCCCGACTGCCAAAACTCCTGATCCTGTCGCTGCTTGCCTTGGCGCTGTCGCCGCTGGCACTGGCTGCCGATGGCGACACCAGCCGCGTCAACGGCTCGGTCAACATCGTCGCCGGCGCGCCGCTGGGCGACGCCAGCACCGTCAACGGTTCGATCCACATCGCCGCGGGTGCCGCCGTGCGTGAGGCGAGCACGGTCAACGGCAGCATCGAGCTGGGCGCCAAGTCACGCGCGCAATCGCTGACCACGGTCAACGGCAGCGTTTCGCTGGCCGCGGGCAGCCACGTCAGCGGTGAGGTGACGGCGGTCAACGGCAAGCTGCTGCTGGACGCCGGCGCCGAAGTCATGGGCAAGCTCAGCAACGTCAATGGCACGATCGTGCTTGACGCTGCGCATGTTGCCGGCGGCATCAACACCGTCAGCGGCGACATCACCGTAGGCGCCAACTCGCGCGTGGAAGGCGGCATCGTGGTGCAGAAGCCCAGCGGCTGGTTCAACTTCAAGCGCAGCGTGCCGACCATCATCATCGGCCCGCACGCGGTGGTCACCGGCACGCTGCAGTTCCGTCGAGAAGTTGCGCTCAAGGTCAGTGACAGCGCGCAGATCGGCGCGGTGCAGGGCGCCACCGTGGTGAAGTTCAGCGGCGCCACGCCTTGACGCGGCTACCCGGCGCGCAGGAGTCCGCGCGCGGGCGATGGACTTTTTTGCCGGGATTCGGGACGCGCAAGGGCATCGCCGACGAGCGGGCTCTACGATCAAAAGCTTGCCTCAGACCCAGTCGCGGGGCTTGAGGTACGCGGCAAGGCGCGCCTCGGCCGACCCGGGCTCCGGCTCGTACGCATACTCGAAGCGCACGCGCGGCGGCAGGCTCATCAGGATCGACTCGGTGCGGCCGCCCGACTGCAGGCCAAACAATGTGCCGCGGTCGTAGACCAGGTTGAATTCCACATAGCGTCCGCGCCGGTACAACTGGAACTCGCGCTCGCGCTCGCCCCAGGGCATGGCCTTGCGCCGCGCGACGATCGGCAGGTAGGCGTCGAGGAAACCCTCCCCGACATCGCGGGTGAAATCAAAGCAGCGTTCGAAGCCGCCGGCGTTCAAGTCGTCGTAAAACAGACCGCCGACGCCGCGCGTCTCGTCGCGATGCTTGAGGTAGAAATACTCATCGCACCAGCGCTTGTAGTGCGCGTACACATCCTCGCCATACGGCGCGCACAAGTCGCGCGCCACGGCATGCCAGTGCCGCACATCCTCGTCGTGCGGATAGAACGGGGTCAGGTCAAAGCCGCCGCCAAACCACCAGACGGTTTCCACGCCATCCTTGCTGGCTTCGAAATAGCGCACGTTGGCATGCGCTGTGGGTACG
>JBDTIE010000210.1:0-15673 GCA_039936515.1 Rhodanobacter sp.
GCTGGCCACGCGCGCGGCCAGGTCCTGGTGGGTGGCGGCGAGAATGCGTACATGCGCGCGGATCAATTCGCGCCCACCGACACGATAGAACTCACCCCCGGACAGCACGCGCAGCAAGCGCGTCTGCAACGCCGGCGGCATGTCGCCGATCTCGTCCAGAAACAGCGTGCCGCCCTCGGCCTGCTCGAAACGTCCGGCGACACGGCGGGTGGCACCGGTAAACGCGCCGGCCTCGTGGCCAAACAGCTCGCTCTCCAGCAACTCGGAAGGAATGGCGGCGGTATTGAGGGCGACGAACGGCGCGCGGCGGCGCGCACTTTCCTCGTGCAGGGCGCGCGCCACCAGTTCCTTGCCGGTACCGGTCTCGCCGGTGATCAGCACGTTCAGGTCGCTGGCAGCGATGCGACCGACCAGGCGAAACACCTCGCGCATCGGCGCGCTCTCGCCGAGCAGCGCCGGATTGGTCGCCACCACCGGCGCCGACGGCGCCATTGGCGCGGCAGCGCTGGCGAGCGCGCGCCGCACGGCGGCAACGGCGTGGTCCAGGTCGAACGGCTTGGCCAGGTAATCCACCGCCCCGGCGCGGTACGCGGCCGCGGTGGTGGCCACATCGGTATAGGCGCTCATGACGATCACCGGAGCCGGCGTGAGCTTGTGCCATTCGGCGAGCAGCGCCAGGCCGTCTTCGCCGGGCAGGCGCACGTCGGTCAGCAGCAGTGCCGGAGACGAGTGCGCCAGCGCCGCATGCACTGCCGCGGCGTCGGCAAACTCGCGTACCACCAAGCCAGCCTCGCGCAGCGCGGCGGCAAGGACGAAGCGCACGCCTGGATCGTCGTCGAGCAGCCAAACGGTGGCGGTCATGGGATGGTGTCTCTTGCGCCGGCAAACATCTCGGCGGAGATGGGGGAGCCGGGCGGTAATCGAAGCCGGCGGGCGGTGCCCGCCCTACGGTGCTTCGTCACGCTGCTAGGCATGCGCGTGCTCCAGCGGCAGATACAACGAAAACACCGTATCGCCAGGATGACTGCTGCAGCGCAAGTCACCACCGTGTTCGCGCGCCAGCTCGCGTGACAGCGCCAGTCCCAGGCCCACGCCATCGGCACGGCCGGACACCAGCGGCTGGAACAACTGCTCGCGCACCGCGTCACTCACGCCCGGGCCGTCGTCGCGCACATCCACGCGCAGCGCGCTGCGCCAGAGGCGCTCACCCAAGCGCACGCCGTGCTCCACGCGCGTGCGCACCGTCAGCGTCGCCGCGCCGGCCTGCATCGCGTTGCGCAACAGGTTGAGCAGCACCTGCTGCAGACGGTCGGGGTCGGCCAGCAGTTCGGGCACGCTGGGGTCGTAGTCCTGCACCAGCGTCGGTGCCGATGGCTCTGCGCGCAGCACGTCCAATGCGCGCCCGATCACGGCATGGATATTGACTGCGGCCAGTCGCGGCGCGCCGTCATGATGCAGCAGGCCGTTGGCCAGCGCGGTCAGCCGATCGGCCTCGGCGATGATGAGGCTCGCCAGCGCGCGCGACTCGTCGTCGCCGGCGCGCCGCTGCAGCAATTGCGCGGCCCCGCGCATGCCCGACAACGGGTTTTTCATCTCGTGAGCCAGCCCGCGCAAAGTGCCTGACAACGGCGACAGCCCGGCGGGCTCCGGTGCCAGCGCATGCACCTCCAGCAGTACGCCATCGCCCAGCGGCTGCAGGTTGATGTCGGCCAGCACGTCGTCGCCATCGGCCGTGCCCAGCGCCACCGCGCGCAGTTGCAGGCTTTGCCCGGCAAGCGCACGCTGCGCCGCCACCTCGCACGCCGGCGCACGCAAGGCGGCACCCAGCAACTGGCCAACGGCGCTGCGCGTGCCCACGCCCAACAACTCGGCCAATGCCGGATTGATCCACGCCACGCGCAGCCCCCCGTCGACCCTGGCCACCCCGGTCGCCAACGACCCCGCCCATGCCTGCCACGCGTCCAGATCCATTGCACCATGATGGAGCATTGCGCTGGAAACGTGCAACGCGCCATGGAGCGGCGCCGGCCTGGCGTCGGGGCCGCGCGAACGGATACGGTTCACGCCGCCGGCGCTACGGTAGTAAGCAGATGCACATTTCCCGCACGGCCAGCATCCATCGGAGCCACATCATGCCGTCATTCCAACCCATCCGCGCCATGCCGGCCGTTGTACTGGCAGCGTTGTTGCTGGCAGCGTGTGGCAAGGACAAACCGCCGACAACGGCGCCGGCGCCGGTGCCAAAGGCAGTCCCCGCCGTGGCGAGCACGGTCAAGCCCACGCCTGCGCCACCCGCGCCGGCGGTCGCCAGCACGGCGTTCCGCGTGAGCGCGGTGACGCTCGGCCACTCGGTGGACGAGGCACACAAGGTCACGGCACCGGGCACGCGATTCGCTCCCGACGAAAAGACCATCTACGCCAGCGTCGCCAGCACCGGCAGCGCGCGCGAGGTGGCGCTGGGCGCGCGCTGGAATTACCTGGAAGGCGCCGGCCAGCTCATCACCAGCGTTACCCAGCGCCTCGCCACCGATGGCCCGGCGACCACCACCTTCACCTTGCAAAACCCCGACCTGTGGCCCGAGGGCAAGTACAACGTGGAAATTTCCGTCGACGGCAAACTTGCCGTGACCGAGCCGTTCGAAATTGCAAAGCCGGTGAAATAGGCCAGGCTCGCGGCCGGCAGTGAGCGGATCGCCTACGCCAGCGCGAGCCGATCACGCCTCACCCAGCCGCTGTCGCAACCCGCCGGCGCGAAGAACTGGCGTGGCAAGCGCGGTGGCGAGCGCCGCGTCGGTGGCCCACAGCTCCAGGCTGTGTCGGGCACGCGACGCGCCGGTGTAGAGCAGTTGCCGGGACAAGATGCGGTTGTCGGCGTCCGGCGGCAGCAGCATGGCGACGTGGTCGTATTCGGAGCCCTGGCTTTTGTGGATGGTGACGGCGAAGGCACCGCGGTGCTCGGGCAGACCGCCGGGAGCAAAGGCGCGCACACTGCGGTTGGAGCTGGCGCTGGCTTGTGCGTCCGTGCCGGACGCCGGCACGCCACGGGCGAGAGTGACTTCGAACCACACGCGCATCTGCCCGTCCGCACCACGCAGGCACAAGCCGACATCGCCGTTGAACAGGCCCGCCGCAGCGTCGTTGCGGGCGATCATCACCGCACGTCCCGGATACCACGCGGCATCAGCATCGACCGCTGCGCGCACGCTGCGTTCGATCAGCGTATTGACGTCGTTGGAGCCGAACTCGCCCTCGCGCAACGCGCACAACAGTTGCCGCGTACGTAGCGCGTCCAGCGCGGCCAGCACCAGGTCATCGCGGCCTGCGGGCATGGCGTCGAATGCGCCGGCAGCATGCAGCAGCTCGCGCAATGCCCGACACCACGGCGTCAACGCGCGGCGCAAGTCCGCGGTGGTGGCGACATCGCGGCGGACGGCGTGGGCGCCGGCAGCCTGCCAGGCATCGGCAAAGGCCTGACGCTCGCCGCGCAGGATGGCGTGGTTGATCGGCACCAAGGATTGATCGGCACGGAAGCTGTGGTGCAGGCGCACCAGGTCCGGCGCGCGCGCAGCCTCCAGCGCGCCGACCAGATCCAGCAGCACCGAGCCGGTGCCCACCGAGGTGAGCTGGTCGGCGTCACCAACCAGGATCAGCACCGCGTCTTCACGCAGCGCGTCGAGCAAGGCGCGCAGCAAAGCCAGGTCCACCATGGACGCCTCGTCCACCACGACAATGTCCGCCGCCAGCGGCTCGCCGGCGTGATGGCGAAAGCCGCCGTCATGGCCGCGGCTGCCGAGCAGCCGATGCAGCGTGCCGGCGTCGGCGTCCAGGGCCACGTCCAGGCTCGACTGCCACGCCGCCGGCAACGGCGCGACGGTCTGCTCGCGCAGGCGCTTGGCGCCTTCGCGCAGCGACGCGGACAGGCGCTGGGCGGCCTTGCCGGTGGGCGCGCCGATGCGGATCACCGGTGCACCGGCGCCGCATTCGGCACGCTGGCGGATCAGCACCAGCAGCATGCGCAGCACGGTGGTGGTCTTGCCTGTGCCCGGACCGCCGGTCAGCACGAACAAACGCTTGCCCGGCACGCCGGCGACCGCGGCGCGTTGTGCCTGCACCGTGGCATCGTCCACGCTGGCAAACAGCAGGTCGAGGTCCGCCGCTGACACGGCCTCGGCCACGGTCGAGGCCGTGCGGCGCATGGCGATGTGCCGCGCCACTGCCACCTCATGACGATGGTTGCGGCGCAGGTAGAAATGCTCGTGTTCGATGACGAACGGCGCGTCCTCGGCGGCGTTGGCCCCAGCGACGGCAACCAGCGGTTCGCCACGCAGCGCGGCGAGCGCCTCATCGTCCAGTGCGCTCATGCCGTGGCGCGCGCTGTCCGCACCGATCAGTGGCAGGGCGCTGTCGCCGTGGCTTTCGGCCAGGCTGGCCCAACCGGCCACGCGCGCGAGCAGCGGCGAGCCGCCGTGGATGACGACCCAGCGCGCGACCGCGCGATCGAGCGCACGCCACGGCTCGGGGGTGTCGGCATCCACCGCCAGCGGACGGAAGTGGTAACCGTGGTCGACCGGGTTCATGTCAGCTCCAGGGTGGGGTCGCCGGTGAGCACGGCGTCCACCGCATCCAGCAACGCATCGGCAAAGCGATGGCGCCAGATGCCTGTATCCGTCGCCAGTCCCGCGGCACGCACGAACAGGTACACGCATTGGCCCAACTGCTCGCGGCGATAACGCGCGCCGATGCGCTGGCGCAGGTAGCGGTCGGCGGCGACGGTGTAGATCAGCGCCTGGAAGCGGTAGTGGTTTTCATCCATGCGCGCACGCAGCGCAGCGTCGGCGTAGTCGGCCAAGGTGTCACCCAGGTAGTTGCCCTTGTAGTCGAGCACGTGGAAACGCCCGGCGTGTTCGAAGATCAGGTCGATCTTGCCGTTCATCAGCCCGCTGAGCACACGCGTGCTCGCCGGCACCAGATCAGGCTCACCATGCGCGACACAAGCCTCGCGCAGCGCGGCCATGGCGACGCCGTGCAACGGGAAATGGAACTCCATCTCCGCACGCAGCGCTGTCGCCGCGAGTTGCGCCAAGGCCAGCGCCGGCGCATCGCGCAAACCCAGTGGCGCCTGCAGCGCAGCTTGCAAACGTTCGCCCAGCGCCTCCACCAAGTCCGACTGGGCGATATCGCGGCGGCGCACGCCGGCATCGTCCAGGCAGTGCGTGATCAGAGCGTGCTGCGCGGACAGCGTCACGCCGATTTGCCGATGCTCGAAGATTGCGTGCACGGCGTTGCCGATGTCCGTGCCGCGCACGCCGGCCAGCGCCAGCAAGTCCGGATGCGGCGCTTCGCTCGTGCGCGGAATCGGTGCCGCGATCTCGATGATCGGTACATCCACCGCGGCGTCGGCCTCGTCGCCGGCGGAGGCCGGCGGGTCGATCGCCTCGTGCCCGCCACGCACCAGCGTGGTGAAACTGTAGCGTGCGGCCACGGGCTCGGCCGACGGCGACGGCAGCGCGCGCGCGTGACGTGGCGCCGCGTCTTCCTCGGCCGCACGAAAGTCCTGGCGCTGACGTGGTTGCCAGCCCTCGACCCACGCCACGCTTGGCGTGTCGTTGGCCGTGGCTGGCGACAACGGCGGAGCTTGCATGCGTTCGAGCATCACGTCGAGCGCGCTGCGCGCGGTGCCTGCGGCAGCCTTTCTGCTTTTCGCTGCGCCGCGCTCTGGCGGCAAGGCAAAAACATGGCAGGCGTGGATCGCGCGCGTCAGCGCGACATACAACACACGGAAGCGCTCGTCCTGCAGGTCCTGGCATTCCGCCTCGCGCGCGGCACGGGAAAAGGCCACGCTGCGCCGCCCGGTCAGCGTGTCGTTGACCACGTGCAGCTGCGCGTCGCGGCGCTCGCCGTGGTTCCACATCAACGGCAGGAAGACGATGGGAAACTCCAGCCCCTTGCTCGCGTGCAGGGTCATCAGGCGCACGCGCGCGGCGTCGGATTCAATGCGCAACTGCGCCGCGTCGGCAGCGTCTCCGGCGCCTTCCTGCGTCGTGCGCGCGGCGTTGAACCACGCCAGCAACGCCTCGGTGCCATCCAGCGTTTCGCCCTGCGCCTGCAGCAGCTCGCCCAGGTGGCGCAGGTCGGTCAGCGCACGCTCGCCGGAGAGCGTGCGCAGATAGCGCGGCGCCATGTGCGCAAGCAAGGCGTCGACCACGCTCTGGATGCCGCGTTCGCGCCACGCCACATGCCATTGCCGAAAGACGTCGGTCACGCCCTGCCACAGGGTCACGTCCTGCGCGCGCTGGCGCAGGTCGTCGAAGCTGTCGCCCCACAACCGCGTGGCCGCGGCCGCACGCAGCGCGCCAAGGTCACCCTGATGCGCCACCGCGTACAGCACCACCTGCAACTCGCGCGCGATGTCGGTGTGCAAGACGCTGGTGCGGATGGAGGTGACGCACGGAACGCCACGGCGCGCCAGCAGGTCACGCAGGTCGGCGATATTGCGGCCAGTGGGCAGCAGCACGGCAATGTCCGACGGTTGCACACGGTCCTCGCCAAAGTGGTGCGCGCCCGATGCCAGCAGCGCGGCAATCTGGTTGGCGCACACTTCCAGAGCCCGGGTACAGCGCTCGCCCGCCGCTGCCGGCACGTCGTCGGCCAGGTAGTGCAGCGCCAGCGGCTGCGTACACGGGACACCGCCAATCGTGTATGGCTGCGCGTCGCAGCGTGTGCTCGCTTGCACTTCCTTGTATTGGATATCGCCTGGTTCAATGGCGCTCAGCGCCAGGCCACCGGCCTGGTAGAACTGGTTGAGCGCAGCGACCAGGCTGCGCGAGGAACGGTAGTTGGTGTCCAGTGTCATGCGCCCGTCAGCGTCGGCCTGTTGCGCGGCGCGACGGTAGGCGTGGATGTCACCGCCGCGGAAGCGGTAGATGGCCTGCTTGGGATCGCCGATCATCACCAGCCGCCCGCGCGGCGCGCCGTTGTCATCGCGATAGATGGCATCCAGGATGCCGTATTGCTGGGCGTCGGTGTCCTGGAACTCGTCGACCAGGGCGACCGGCCAGGCCGCGAACAAGGCGTCAGCCAGCGGCCGTGCACCGGTCGCCGCCTCGCGCGCCAGCGCATCGCCGACGCCACTGAGCAATGCGTCGAAGGTGAGCTGGTGACGCGACTGCAGGCGCGCGCGCATCGCCTCGCGCGCAAAGACGCTGGCGCCGTGCCAGAAGCGCAAGCGCAGCTGGTCGCCCAGCTCTCGCAGCAAGGGCGCGACTTCGGCGGAGAACGCGGCGGCGGCGAGCACGTCGGCATCTTCCATCGCGCACTTGAGCACGCCCTTGAGTTGCAGCGCGTTCTGCAGTGAGTCGATGCTTGCTTGCGGTGGCAGAACCTCGCGCGTATCGATGTAATCGGCCAGCTCCAACCACGCGCGGCGCAACACGGCGCGCTTGTCCAGACAGCGATCACGCGCAACCAGCTCGCGCAAGCGCGCCGCCCATTCGCGCGGCAGCGCCGTATCAAGATCCGGCATCGGCGCAAGCGGGATCTCCACGCCTGGCCCCAGACAGAGACGCAGATGCGTCATCAGCGATTGCAGCGACAGCCCCGGCGCACCGTCCGCCTGCAGTGCTGCCAGCGGATCACTGCCATCGCCTTGCTGCAGACCTCGCCACAGATCCTGGACGACCTCTTCGAGCAAGGCATCCGCCGGCACCAGTTCGCCAGCGACGAAGGTGACGCCACAGGCAAACGGGTAGTCGGCCAGCACGCGCCGACACAAACCATGCAGGGTGTTGACCGGCGCGATGTCCATTTCTGCCAATGCCAGGCGCAGGCTAGCCAGATCCTGCTCGCGGCGCGCCGGATCATCCGCCCAGCGTGCGTGCAGCCAGGCCTCGTCGGGCGGTGCGAAATCAGCTGGTTCGGCTACGCCGGCGTGGCGCACGGCCCATTCCAGCTTGGCGCGCAGGCGTTCGCGCAACTCCTGCGCGGCGGCGTCGGTGAAAGTGGTCACCACAATCTGCCGCGGCGACAGACCACGCTCCAGCAACAGCCGCAGGTACAGCACGGCGATGGTCCAGGTCTTGCCGGTGCCGGCGCTGGCCTCGATCAGGCTGCGTCCGCCAGCGCCAAGGTTGAGCGAGCGCCAGTCGATGGATGCGGACGATGCGACGCTCATGCATCGTCTCCCGGCAAGCTGATGCACGCGTACAACTGCGTGGCGAAAGCGTGCAGCGCGGACAGCTCGGGCGTGCCGGGGGCAAAGACGACCTCGCCGGCCAGGAGCTGGTTGTAGCCGGGTGCGTAGCTGCGTTCGCCGCCACCGTTGAAGTCGATCCACGTCGTGCCGACGCCAGCAGTTGGTTCCGCCGCTTCATCGGCGTCGGTCTTGTGCGCCTTGGGGTACAGCGTGGATTGCAGCGTCGCCCATGCCGCCTTGGGGAAATACCAGCGCGGCATGTCTTGTGCACGTTGCCACCATCGCACCAGAGTGCCGAGGCGCAGGCGCAGGTCGTCGAGCAGTGCCTCGCGCCGCGCTGGCGCAGCACGCATGAAGCTTGCGTCCCATGCATTGATCGCGGACTGCCAGTGCATGTCGTTGTCCTTGACCAGCATGCGCACCCGCAATGCAGGCGCGCCTTGACCCAGCGTCCGCGCGGTATGCACGCGCAACAACGCCCAGTCGAGAAACACCGGCACGCGCTCCTTGAAGCCCAGTTCCGACTCAGCGCGCAGCTTGCCGCCGCTGCCGACAAACACGCGCAGCAACTGCCACTGCGGCGCGCCCTCGACCTGCGTCTCGAACACTTGCGCCACCGAGCCGCTGATATGCAAGGCGCCCGCCTCGACATCCACAAGGTGGTTGCGCGCCGCGGGTGCGTGCGGCGCAAAACCCGGCAGCGCCTGCACCTGCGTCAGCAACGTGTTGACCGCCACCCTCTCCGCCTGCCACGCCGCCACGCCGGGCTGGCCTGGCGGCATGATGCCGCCCAGCCGCAGCCACGCCGGCGGCGCCTCCAGCGACCATGTGCCCGTGGCCAGCGCGTCGTTGAAAAACAGCCGGCGCGCCACCGTGTCCAGCGCCGCAAAGCCTGGCTGCAGCGGTTCGTCCTGCGGCAAGCGGTCGTCGTCGAGCGCGTCCAGGCTGACATGCAGGCCTTGGCGCAGCAGTTGCGCGGCCGGATCGCGGTAATAGCCAGCCAGTTCGTGCAGGCTGATCGGTGCAGGCGGCGGTGTGCCATCGACTACTGCAACGTCCGCGTCCTCGATCACCGCGGTCGCTTCCAGGAACGGGGCAACGGCGGCAGTGTCAGCGCGTCCATGCATGGCCGCATAGACGGCGCTGTAGGAGAACAGCCGCGGATCGCTGGCGTCGAAGTAGCGCGCGTCGAACGCCTGCAGCGGGTGATGCACCAGCCACGGCCGTGGCGCGGCGTGATCGTCGGCGCTCAGCTCCGAGGCGCCATCAAGCGCGCTCAGCAGCTCGGCCAGCGGTGCTGCCGGGTTGCGCGGCTTGCCGTCGCGCACGCCCTGCCCGACGTAGCTCAGGTGCAGGCGCACGCGCGCCGACATCACGGTTTCCAGGAACAGGTAGCGGTCGTCCGTGCGCACGTCGCGGTCACCCAGACGGCGGAAGCGCGCCATCAAGTCCAGCCCGCTGTCGCTGCCGCTGCGCGGAAACTGGCCATCGTCCAGGCCAAGCACGGCCACAACCTTGAACGGGATTGCCCGTTGCGGAACCATGCCGCAAAAAGTGATGCCGCCGAGCAGGAAGCGCTGATGCTCGGGCACCGCCGACAGTCGCGCCAGCAGCAGGTCGCGTACCACGGCAAACTCCAGCAGCGGGTCTTCTTCGGCTGACGCCGGCTCGGTGGCGAGGGTGCGGATGAAGCGCAGCAATTGCGTTTGCGCGTCGCGCGCGGCGCGATCGGTGGGATCGATGCGAAACAGCGCTTCGACGTGGCGCTCCAGCGTCTGCGCCCACACGCTGGCGCGCAGGGTCTTGCCAGCCAGCTCGCACAACGCCTGGATCTGTCGCAGCAACTCATCCAGCGCGCCCAGCGCCGTGGCGCCGGGGCCATCGATGCCGGTCAACGGCGCCAGTTCGCTGCCGTCGGCCAGGGTCACGCCGGGCTGGCGGTCATCGGTGCCGGCGTCGGCCATGAGATAGCCGGCAAGCAGGCGATCCATGGCCCAGCCGAAGGTGTGGGCGGCGATCGGCGGCACGCCAAAGCTCGCGCGGAAGTCGGCGTCCAGCGCCCAAGCCACGCGACTGCGACCCAGCCACTGCGCCAGGCCATCCACGGCCGCACCATCCAGGTGCAGCCGTCGTGCCACTTCCGGCACGGCGAGCAGGTCCATCACCTGCGGCGCGCTGACGCGCGTGGTGGGCACCTGCAAAAGGCGCGCGAACGCGGCGAACAGGCCGTGGCTGCGGGCGACGGCGACGTCCGCCAGGTGGTAGGGCAGACGCTCGCGCGCGTCGCCGGCCACGCCAAACACTGATGGAACGAGCGGCACATAGGCCTGGATGTCCGGCGCCATCACCACGATGTCCGACGGCTTGATGGTCTTGTCGCTGGCCAGCGCATCCAGCAGCTGGTCGCGCAGCACCTCCAGCTCGCGCAGCGGCGTGTGGCAGGCGTGCACGCGCAGGCTGGCATCGGCCAGCTCCGCGGCCTGCGCCTGCGGCGCGTCCAGCGGCGCGTGCATCAATCGCGGCTGCAATTGGCGGATGCTTTCCTGCATGCGGCCGAGGCGATCACGCGCGGCGTCTCCTTGCGTGTCCTGCCAATGGCGCACGTCCTCCAGCACGTCGCCCTCGCCGTCAGCCAGCGCCATGACGAAGTGCTGGCCCATGCGCCCCCAGCTGGCAAGCAGCGGATGGCCCTGATCCACCCAATAGTCGCTGCCGGCGGCTTGCTCGATGCGCGCCACCTCCTGCACCCGCTGCGCGCGCAACGCCGGCAACTCGCGCGCCAGCCCGCCCCAATACTCGCGACACGGATCGGGCACGTACAACGCCACCAGATGCCGCTGCGCGTAGGCGCGCAACAGCGCCAGCTCCGAGGGCGCCAGGTGGCTGACGCCAAACACGTGCAGCGCCTCGCCGCCGGTCGGTTGCGCATCGTCACCGCGCAGTTTGGCGATCAGCTCTTCCACCACGTCGCCACGATGCGCGCCCAGCTGCTTGCGCAGCTGCCGCCACAGCGGGCCGAGCAGTTGGCGCTCGGTCGTCGCCGCTACGGCGTCTCCACCATGGCTGGCGACCTGGTAGTTGCCGCGCTCCCATGCACGCAGCCAGTCAGGCCGGTACACCAGATATTGCGAAAACAATCCGGCCAGCCGGTCGGCCAACTGGAACCGTCGCCGCGCGACATCAGCCGATGCCGCAGCCTGGACATCAAGGTACGCGCCAATGCGCGGGTCGGTGATGCCCAGCGCGCGCACGTCACCGGACAGCAGCGCGTGGATGGTCCAGCGCAACACCTGGCGCTGGTAGCGCGGCAGAGCCACCGCGCGCTGCCCCAGCTCATGTTGCGCAAGGCGGTCGATCCACGCGCTGGGCAGCAGCACATCAAGGTTCGCGGCGATGCCGCCCATGCCGTATTCGCGCGCCAGCGCACCATGCAGCCACTGCTGCATGCCCGGGTGCGCGGCGATCAACGTCTGCGGCGCAAGCACGTGCGCTGGCGGCAACGCGTCCAGCAACTGCCGCAGCGGCGACAACAACGCCTCCAGCCGGCTGGCGCGATAAATCACCAGCCCGTGGCCCTGCGCCGAAGCCTCCACCGGCCGCAACTGGCCGTGCGTCACACCTGTCGTCACCGCTCACTCCCGTGGTGCCACCGCATTCATCCCGATGCGTCCGTGCATTGGAACACCGCACCATCTCAGAAGGCGAGACGGCCAACCAGACAGACCAACCAATGAAAGCAGCAGGCAGCGCCTCACTCGCCCTGCCGTTGAAGGTACCCTGGGCCGGTTCGGCGGACGAGACGAGACATGCCAAAGGGGGACATCTGGACGCGGGTGGAGGTCGAGGCATGTGTCGCGGCCTACCTGCGCATGTTGATGCTTCAACTCTCCAATCAGTCATACAGCAAGACAGAACACCGTCGGGCGCTCGTGCCATTGCTCGACGGACGGAGCGAATCAGCTGTTGAGCAGAAGCACCGCAATGTCAGCGCGGTGATGATCGAACTTGGCTATCCGTACGTCACCGGCTACAGGTCGCTTTCGAATTACCAGTCGCTTCTGCGCGACGTTGTTGTCGAGCAGGTCGCCCACAATCCGTCGCTGGACCGGGCGGCACTCAACGCCGTGGAGCAACCCGCCTTCGTCCCGTTGCTGACCCGGTTCGACCAGATCGTGGTACCCATTCCCCGACCCGCTCGTCAGCGGGTGGCAGAGGTGCCGCCGGCTTACGCCCCGCGCTTCGTACCCGTGCAAAGGGATTATCTTGCCCGCGAGGCACAAAACCGATCTCTGGGCGACGCCGGGGAGCGCTTCGTTGTCGAATTCGAAGCGCGCCGATTGCACGACCGCGGACAACGCGTGCTGAGCGAGCGCGTGGAGCAGGTCTCGACAACACGCGGTGACGGACTGGGCTATGACGTCTTGTCGTTCGATGAACACGGCCGCGAGCGGTTCATCGAGGTCAAGACGACTTCATTCGGGGATGAGACCCCGTTCTACGTCAGTCGCAATGAAATCGCGTTTTCCGAGTTCCAGCCCGATCAATATCATCTGTATCGGCTCTTCGGGTTCCGGCAGAAACCCCAGCTCTTCGATCTTCCGGGTGTGATATCGCGACATTGCGACCTCGATCCCATCTCGTACTTGGCGAAACTGATCTAGATTTGCCCCGGAAGAACGCGATCATCGCCGACCAGGCCATTCCAGCGTCATCCCAAGTGGCGGTGGCTATCGCCCGATGGAATCGCCGAAGCGGCCAAAGCATTTACCGCCCGATATCCCGCAGGCGCGTGCCGGCCATCAGCTTGCGTTCGATCTCCTCCAGGGTGACGCCGCGCGTCTCCGGCACCAGGGCGAAGGTGATGACGATGAACACCACGTTGAGCGCGGCATACATCCAGAACGTGCCGGCGTGTCCGACGCCGTTGAGCAAGGTCAGGAAGGTGGCGCCGACGATCATGTTGGCCACCCAGTTGGTGACCGTGGAGGCGCCGATGCCGAAGTCGCGGCCCTGCAGCGGTTGCACTTCCGAACACAGTGTCCAGATCAGCGGGCCGGCGGACATCGCGAAGCCGACGATGAACAGCAGCAGCATCACCACGGTGAACACCTGCTCGCCATGGGTGTTGATGCCCAGATGCATCATCGTGCCGACGATACCCAGGCCGATCGCCATCACGCTGAAGCCGGCGTACAGGATCGGCTTGCGTCCAAGCCGGTCGACCAGGCCGATGGCGATGAAGGTCGCCAGCATGTTGGTCAGGCCGACCAGCGCGGTAAACCACATCTGTTCTGCGGTGGCGTAGCCCATGCTCTGGAAGATGCGCGGGGCGTAGTACATCACCACGTTCATGCCGGTGAACTGCTGCATCAACTGCAGCAGCACGCCCAGCCCGACCGAGCGTCGGAAGTTTGGGTTGTCCAGGAACAGCTGCCAGCCGCGGCGCGGCGTGAGCAGTTGCGCGTTGATGTCCGCGACCTCATGGCTCACCGCGTCCGCATCGCCGCGCAGGCGCATCAGCACCCGGCTGGCCTCCGTGCCGCGGCCACGCATCAGCAACCAGCGCGGACTTTCCGGCAGCGTCAGCACGCCCAGCACGAACAACGCGCCGGGGATGGCGATGATCCCCAGCATCCAGCGCCAGTTGCCGCTGCGGCTCAAGACCATGTCCGACAAAAAGGCCACCAGGATGCCGATCGTGATCATCAGCTGGTAGGTGGAGATCATGGCGCCGCGACTGCGCTCGGAGGCGACCTCGGCCAGGTACAGCGGCGCGGTGAAAGTCAGCACGCCGATGGACAGCCCCAGCACCAGGCGTGCGCCCATCAGGCTCAACGGCGACCAGGCCCAGCCGGACAACACCGAGCCGAGGATGAACAACGCCGCGCCCAACAGCAGCGAGCGCTTGCGACCGAGCGTGGAGGACAGCCAGCCGGCGCCGGCCGCACCCAGCGCCGCGCCCAGCATCATGGCGCTGACAATCCATTCGATGGTGTGGTCGTTGATCTTGAAATCGGACTGGATGAACTGCACCGCGCCGCTGATGACGCCGATGTCCAGGCCGAACATCAGCCCGGCCAGCGCGGCCAGCACGCAGATGTAGATGGTCGCCATGCGCGCGTGCGACACGGACTGCTGCAGCGGAGTATCCATGCTTGCGTTCCTTGGAGTGGGCGGTGCACCGCGCCAGCGCGGCGGGTTTCGAGGTCGCGAGGGATCAGTGCGTGGTGGGGGTCATGGCCGGTGGCACCACCGGCGCCAGAGGCGGGATCTGCATGGGTATCGTGCGTGGCGGCTGCCAGACAAACGTGGCCACGCTTTGCGGCGGCAAGTCGTAAGCGAAGCGCGTGGTGCCCTGGGCGACGGACAGGCGATGGGCCGCGGTGTTGCTGTTGACCACCACCAGCACCACCGCGCCGCCACCGGCGTTGCGGAACGCCACGTTGTCGATGCCCTTGGCCGTCGCCGCCGATGCCACGCGCACTGCGCCGGGCAGGACGAAGCGGCTGAAGTGGCCCAGCGCGTAGTAGTAGTCATTGCGGCTCACCGCCCCGGTGAGCGAATTGATGGTTACCACGCCCTTGCAAGTGTTGCAGCCACCCATGTGTGGTCCGTACTGTTCGTCCAGCGCCAGGTTCCAATACACCACGCCGCGTGCCCAGTTGCGCAAGCCACCCAGCAGCAGGTCGCGCGCAAACCACAGCAGCTCACCGTGCCGGCTTGACTCCCAATCGCCGCCGGAACATTCGGTGATGTACATGTCCTTTCGTGGAAATTGACGATGCACCTGGCTTTGCGCACCGGGCGCGCCGCGATAGCAATGCCAGGCAATGCCATCGATGTAACGCGCCGCCGCCGGGTCGCCAAGCACGGCCTCGGGCTGGTCGGGGCTATCCCAGTTGTGATCCCAGCCCAGGATGCGCGTCTCCGGTTTGCGCCCGGCAAGGGCCGGGCCGAGGTATTGGCCGATGATGCGCGCACGCGCTTGCGCGGACAACTCCATGCCCGGGTAGGTCAGCGGCACGAAATTGGGCTCGTTCTGCACGGTCAAGGCAAAGATGGGGATGCCATTGCGTCGATAGGCGTCAAGGTACCTGACCAGGTAATCGGCGTAGCTGCTTTCGTATTGCTCCAGCAACGTGCCACCGATCAGGTTGGCGCTGGTCTTCATCCAGGCCGGGGCACTCCAGGGCGAGGCGATCACGCGCAGGTTCGGGTTCACGGCCATGATCGCGCGCACCGTGGGAATGACATTGAGCAGGTTCGGCGCGACGTTGAAATGCGTCAGCTCCGGGTCGACCTCGCCGGCGGGCATGTCGTCCAGGGTGTAGTGCTGCAGGGAAAAATCCGAGGCGCCGATGGTCAGCCGCAGCAGGCTCAAACCCAGGCCCGGCGAAGGCCCGAACAACTCGCGCAACAAGGCCATGCGCTGTGCATCGTTGAGCTTGTTGTGGATCAGCCAGGCCGAGGAATCAGTCAGCG
>JBDTIE010000211.1:0-9685 GCA_039936515.1 Rhodanobacter sp.
GCCGACGCCAGCGCTGGATGCGCCGCTTCCAGTGCCTGCAGTTCGCGCATCCAGCGGTCGTAGTCGGCGTCCGGCACCTGCGGATCGTCGAGGACGTGGTAGCAGTAGTTGGCTTGCTCGATATCCCCGCGCAAAACCGCGGCGCGGGTCGCGACGTCGGCGGGGACGGGAAGATCGGTCATCGCGCTCTCGGTGCGACTGAGGCGCGCGCCTCAGCGGTGGAACTGGCCGGCCGCCTCCGGCTGGAAGCTGATTTCCAGCACGCGCAGGCGGCGTTTTTTGCCGTCGGGCGTGGGCCAGTCGATGGTCTGGCCCTGCGCCAGACCCAGCAGCGCGCTGCCGACCGGAGCCATGATCGACACCGTGCCCGGCGCGCCGGCTGCCGACGGATACACCAGGGTCAAGGTGAGCTTTTCGCCGTCATTTTCGTCCTCGAAGGTGACCGTGGAGTTCATGGTCACGATCTGCGCGGGGATGGCAGTGGGCTCAACCACCTCGGCGCGGTCCAGTTCGGCACGCAGCGCGGCCAGGTTTGCCGCCTCGGCCGGCGGCGCGCGCTCGAGCAGCGCTTCGATGCGCTCCAGGTCGACGCGGGAAAGAGTGATCGGTGGCTTGCTCATGGCTTTCCTCGGAGATGCGCGGCGTCCGCCGCACAAAAACACGCGCCGGAACGATGCCGCTCCGGCGCGTTTGGTCATGGTAACGCCGGCGCAGCGCCTGGGAGCTACCACGGCAATGATGCTTGCTGGTAACCGTGGCGGCTGCACATCGTGCAGTCAGGCGTAGCGGGTACCATGCCGCCATGTTACCCGAACTGCGTGCCGATACCCAGACCGAGCGCCGTGGCGCGGCGGCCGGTGGCACGACGGCGGAGGTTTCCTCGCGCGTGCGCTTTCGCGGCCTGTTGCTGCTGGTATCGGCGGCGTTCTTCATGCAGGCGCTGGACTCCACCGTGGTCAACACCGCCGTGCCGGTGATTGCCGAGGGTTTGAACGTCACGCCCCTGGGCATGCGCACGGCGCTGACCAGCTATGTGTTGACGCTGGCGGTGCTGATCCCGGCCAGCCCGTGGCTGTGCGACCGGCTGGGCACGCGGCGCGTGTTCGGCATCGCCATCGTCATCTTTGGCATCGGCTCGCTGCTGTGTGGGGTGGCGCAGACGCTGCCGCAGCTGGTGGCCGCGCGCGTGCTGCAGGGCGTGGGCGGGGCCTCGCTGATGCCGGTGGGCCGCTACGTGCTGGTGCGCAGCATCGACAAGCGCGAGTTCGTGCGTGCGATGAGCACGGTCGCCACCTTCGGACTGCTGGGCGCGGTACTGGGGCCGCTGATCGGCGGCGCGCTGGTGCAGTACACGTCGTGGCGGCTGATCTTCCTGATCAACGTGCCGGTGGCCGTGCTCGGCTACTGGATGAACCGGCGCGACATGCCCGACTATCGGCTCGAGCGCGCCCACCGCTTCGACCTGCCCGGCTTCATGATGTTTGCCACCGCTTCGGCACTGCTGCTGACCGCCTCCGAACTGGCCGGCACCAGCCCGCTGCCGTGGCGCTCGATCATCGCCTGCACTGCCACGGCGATCGCATTGGGCAGCGCGTATGTGTGGCATGCCGGACGCACCACCTTTCCGGTGGCCGATCTCAAGCTGCTGCGCGTACGCAGCGTGCAGGTGGCGCTGTCCGGTGGCATCTTCACCCGGCTGGGCATCTCCGGCATGTTCCTGCTGCTGATGCTGTTCCTGCAGATTGGTTGCGGCTGGTCGCCGCTGGCCGCGGGCATGGTCATGGTGCCGCAGGCCATCGGCTCGATCGTCGCCAAATGGGCAATCAACCGCGTCCTGGTGCATTACGGCTATCGCCGGTTGCTGCTGGGCAATACGTTGATCGTGGCCGTGCTGCTGGCGACGTTTGCGCTGTTGGGCCCGCACACACCGGTCTGGGCAGTCGGTGCGCTGGCATTTCTTTACGGCGGATTCGCCGGGCTGCAATACACGGCGATGAACACGCTGATCTACAACGATCTGGACATCAGCCACGCTTCGATGGCCTCGTCCATGGCCTCCACCGCGCAGTATCTGGCCATGAGTTTTGGCATCGCACTGGCAACGCTGCTGATGCAGGGTTTTTTGCAGGGACACGCGCAGCACCAGTATGTGGTGGCATTCCGCTGGACGGTGATTGTGCTGGCGTTGATCACTGGCGCCGCCAGCCGCGTGTTCAGCCGTCTGCGCCAGGATCGCCCCCTCGGCGAAGCCCCCGTCGCCGGCTGAGCAAGGTCGCACGCTGCAACCCGTGTAGCATGCCCTTTCGCAATCGATTCCTGCGTGGCCCATGCAACATACCGACATCCTGTTCACCCTGTTCATCGTTTTTGTCGCCGCGCAAGTCGGCGGCGAGATTGCACAACGGCTGAAAATGCCCGGCGTGGTCGGCGAAATTGTCGCCGGTTGCATGATCGGACCGTCGGTGCTGGGCTGGATCAGCATCGATCAGATCGCGCCCGGCACCGCGCTGGACGTGCTGGCGGAGATCGGCGTGGTGTTGCTGCTGTTCTCGGTTGGCCTGGAGACCCGCCTGGAGGACCTGAAGAAGGTCGGCACCGTGGCCTTCCTGGTCGGCGTGATCGGCGTGCTCGTGCCGTTTGCGATGGGCAGCGTGTGGGCGCACGACCGCGGTTATGACTGGGATCGTTCGATGTTTGTCGCCGCCGCGTTCGTGGCAACCTCCGCCGGCATCACTGCGCGCGTGCTGCAGGAGCTGGGGGCACTGCAGCGCATCGAGAGCAAGGTCATCCTGGGCGCGGCGGTCATCGACGACGTGCTGGCCATGTTGCTGCTGGGCGTGGTGGTGTCGCTGCAAAGTGGTGGCACCTTCCACGTATCGCGACTGTTGCTGGTGCTGGCTGGCGCAATCGGATTCATCGTGGTGATCGGTTGGGGCGGCGCTCGCGTCATGCGCTGGAACTCGGCGTGGCTGGACAAGCCGATGGGCCGGAACTCGCCGCTGATGATCGTGCTCGCGCTTTGCCTGTGTCTGGCCTGGGTTTCCACGCGGGTAGGCCTGGCCGCCATCATCGGCGCGTTCCTGGCCGGCATGATCGCCTCCGAAACGCGCCAGCGCGAAACGCTGGAGAAACAGACCGTGCCGCTGCTCGCACTGCTCACGCCGTTCTTCTTTGTTGTCACCGGCAGCAAGATCGAGCTGCAGGCGCTGGCCAGCGCCGAGGCGCTGACGATGCTCGCCGTGGTTACCGCCATTGCGCTGGTGTCCAAATTCATCGGCGGCTGGTTCGGCGCCATCGCGCTGGGCCCGCGCAGCGCCACCATTATCGGCGTGGGCATGATCCCGCGCGGCGAGGTGGGTATCGTGGTCGCCACGCTGGGCTTGGCCGCCGGCGTATTCGACGCGCGCATCTACGCCATCATCGTGGCCATGTCCGTGCTTACTTCCGTGGTGACGCCACCGGTATTGTCGTGGCTGCTCAAGCGCAGCAGAGACAAAGTTGCCACAGTGGAGCCGGTCGATACGAGTGGCTGACTGACGCGCCGGCCGCGGCGCACTTTCCCTGCTGGCGAATGCTGAAATGACCGACATACCCGCTGATTTTGTCCACAGCGCACCACCACCGGAGGCCGCACCGGTCACGCGCAACCACACGTTCGACGAGATCGCAGAGGGTGACAGCGCGTGCATCGTGCGCACCCTGCGCGCCGAAGACGTGCAACTGCTGGCGACGTTGCACGCGGATCTCGATCCGCGCCAACTCGATCCGGCGTTCGTCGCCTCGCCTCAATTCCATGCCGTCATTGGCCACGGCATGTGGGGCGCGGCGCTGATCTGGGCGGTGCTGGGCACGCGCTTGCCGGGCGCCGGCACGCTCTGCCGCGAGCAGGCCTTGCGCTTCCTCGCGCCGGTGGACATCGGCGACACGCTGACCATTCGCGTGCAGGCGGCATCACGCCACAGCGCAACACGGCGCATCCGCTTCGCCTGCAGCGCCAACAACCAGCACGGCACGCTGGTCATCGACGGCAGCGTCGAGGTGATCGCCCCGGATACACACATTGATTTGCCCTGCACCAGTCTGCCGGAAGTGCGTCTGCTCGACAGCCATGGCCAATCCCTGCTGGAGCGGGCGCGACCGCTGGGCGCGATCCGTGTCGCCGTGGTGCATCCGTGCGATGCGTCCAGCCTCGGCGCCGCGCTCGAAGCGCATCGTGCCGGCCTGATCGACCCGGTGCTGGTGGCGCCCAGGGCGAGGCTGGAGAAAGTGGCGCGGGAGGCTGGGCTGGCTTTGTCCGGCATCGACATCGAGGACGTGCCCCACAGCCACGCCGCCGCGGCGCGAGCCGCCGAGCTGGCTGCCAGCGGCCGCGTCGATGCGCTGATGAAAGGCAGCCTGCACACGGATGAACTGATGGCCGCCGTGGTCGCCACCGATGCCGGCCTGCGTACCGCCCGGCGCATTTCACATTGCTACCTGATGCACACGCCGGCTTATCCGCGCCCGTTCATCATCACCGACGGGGCAATCAACATCGCGCCGACACTGGAGGCCAAGGCCGATATCGTGCGCAACGCGATCGACCTGGCGCACATCGTTGGCGTGGCGCTGCCACGAGTGGCCATCCTTGCAGCGGTGGAGACGGTCAACCCGCGCATGCAGACCACGCTGGATGCCGCCGCGCTGTGCAAGATGGCGGACCGCGGGCAGATCACTGGCGCGCTGCTGGACGGACCGCTGGCATTCGACAACGCCATCTCGGTCGCCGCGGCGCGGATCAAGGGCATCGTCTCGGACGTGGCCGGCCTCGCCGATATCCTGCTGGTGCCGGACCTGGAAAGCGGCAACATGCTGGCCAAGCAACTTGAATACCTCGGTGGCGCAACCAGCGCGGCAGTGGTGCTCGGTGCACGAGTACCCATCGTGCTGACCAGCCGCGCCGATTCGCGCGAATCGCGCATCGCCTCATGCGCGCTCGCCGTCCTGATCGCCCACCACTACCGCGGCAATCCACCATGAGCGGTGCCGGGCACGACCTCATCGCGGTGTTGAACTGCGGCTCGTCCAGCATCAAGTTCGCGCTGTTCGACACGGCTGACAAGCCGCTGGCGCGCGTGCCGTCCTGGGGCGGCAAGATTGACGGCATCACCGGCAACCGCCCGACCTTCAGTGCCGGTGATGCGCCAACGGAAACGTTGACGCTGGACGCCGAGCGCCCGTACAGCACCGCGTTGAGCCAATTGCGGCAACGTATCCTGGCCCGCCTGGACGGTCGGCGGATCGTGGCGATCGCGCACCGCGTCGTGCACGGCGGCAGCAAGTATTTCGCGCCGGTACGGGTGGACGCGGACGTGCTGGCCGACCTCAAGGGCTATATCCCGCTGGCGCCCCTGCATCAACCGTTCGCACTGGAAGCCATCGCGGCCTTGCTGGAGACCGAACCGCAGCTGGCACAAATTGCCTGCTTCGACACCGCCTTCCACCAGACCATGCCCACGGTCGAGCAGATGCTGCCGCTGCCGCGCTCAGCCTGGGACCAGGGACTGCGCCGCTATGGCTTCCACGGCTTGTCTTACGCCTACCTGGCGCAGGTGCTGGGAGAGCGTTACGGCGACATCGCGCGTGGCCGCACCATCGTCGCGCACCTGGGCAGCGGCGCCAGCCTGTGCGCCATGCAGAACCTGCGCAGCAGCGCCACCACCATGGGCTTCTCGGCGCTGGATGGGCTGATGATGGGCACGCGCTGCGGCGCACTGGATCCGGGCGCGGTGCTGTACCTGATGGAAATCCGCAAGCTCTCGCTGGAGCAGGTCGGGCACATGCTGTATCACCAGTCCGGGCTGCTGGGCGTGTCCGACGTGTCCGCCGATCCACGCGAGCTGCTGCAGCATGAAGATCAGGAGTCCGTGCGCCAGGCGCTCGCGCTTTACGTGCGCAGCATCGTGCGCCAGATCGGCGCGCTGACCGCCACCCTCGACGGCCTGGACATGCTGGCCTTCACCGCCGGCATCGGCGAACACAATGCCGCGATCCGCAGCTGCGTGTGTTCGGGCCTGGGCTTCCTCGGCGTCGACATCGATGCGCAGGCCAACGCCGCACACGCCCCGGTCATCTCCACCGCGTCCAGCAAGGTGCGCGTGGTCGTTGAGCCGACCAACGAGGAATGGGTGGCCGCGACCGCCGCCGCGCAGCTGATCAGCCGCTGAGTGTGTGGCCCAGACAAAAGCGTGCGGGGCGAAATTGGCGGAGAGAGTGGGATTCGAACCCACGGTAGGCTTGCACCTACGGCAGTTTTCAAGACTGCTGCCTTAAACCACTCGGCCATCTCTCCGTGAACCTTGATCTGCTGCAAGGTGCGCACTGCGCGCCACTACGGCAGTTTTGTTCCGGGCATCCTGCCCTGCACCCCTTCGGGGCCAGCGGCTTTGCCGCTGTCCGCTTCGGCATCCTGCCTCCGCGTCAAGACTGCTGCCTTAAACCACTCGGCCATCTCTCCGTGAACTTTCACCCTGCTGCAAGGCGCGCACTGCGCGCCACTACGGCAGTTTTGTTCCGGTAGGGCGCGCCGGGGGCGTCATGCTATCAGGAACGTGCCGGGTGATCGCGGCCCTTGCGGGCGAGGGCAACCAGGCAGACCACGAGCACGGCCACAGGTATCAGCGCGCCCAGCAGTGGCAGCAGGAGTATCGGCTCACGCACCACCATGGGGATCAGTTGGGTGGCACCGGCCACGGCGATGACCGTCAGGCGCACGGCGCGATGGTTGCGCGCCGCGACCAGTGCAGCGACGACCAGAATGAGCGCCACTGCGCTCAACCACAGGTCCAGCGTGGGCATGGGCCATGCCCAGGCAAAGCCCAGGCGCATACCCAGCACACACACCAGGACAAACAACAAGAAGATGCTGGAGCTGCGTTCAACGTTGGCCCAAGAGCGCGCCGATGGCGCGGTGGCGCTCATGCAATGCAATCCGCGCCGGCCATGTACGGGCGCAGCACCTCGGGCACCGCGATCGAGCCGTCGGCGTTCTGGAAGTTTTCCATCACCGCGATCAGGCAGCGCCCTATGGCCAGGCCTGAGCCGTTCAAGCTATGCACCAGCTCAGGCTTGCCGGTCTCGGCATTGCGCACACGAGCCTGCAGGCGACGCGCCTGGAAGTCCTCGCAGTTGGAGCAACTGGAAATTTCGCGGTAGGTCTGCTGGCTGGGCAGCCACACTTCCAGGTCGTAGGTCTTGGCCGCGCCAAAGCCCATATCGCCGGTGCACAACAGCAGCTTGCGGTACGGCAGGCCCAGCTTCTGCAGGACGCTTTCGGCGTGACCGACCAGCTCCTCCAGTTGGGTGTAGGAGTCCTCGGCGCGGGTGATCTGCACCATCTCCACTTTCTCGAACTGGTGCTGGCGAATCATCCCGCGGGTATCGCGGCCGTAGCTGCCGGCCTCGGCGCGGAAGCACAGGGTGTGCGCGGTCAGACGCAGTGGCAACGCGGCGGCGTCCTGGATAGTGTCACGCACCAGATTGGTCAGCGGCACTTCGGCGGTGGGAATCAGGTAGCGTTTGCTGTCGCCGACCCGGGCGGCGAACAGATCCTCTTCGAACTTCGGCAGTTGCCCGGTGCCCTGCATGGTTTCGGCATTGACCAGCGCTGGCACGTTGCACTCGAGGTAGCCATGCTCGCTGGTGTGCAGGTCCAGCATGAACTGGCCCAGCGCGCGATGCAGATGCGCCAGCTGCCCACGCAGCACGGTGAAGCGCGCGCCAGAGAGCTTGGCGCCGGCATCGCCGTCGAGCCAGCCGTGCTTTTCGCCCAACTCGACGTGATCCTTCACTGCAAAATCAAACGTGCGCGGCGTACCCCAGCGACTGACTTCGACGTTGTCCTTCTCGTCCTTACCAACAGGCACCGAGGCGTGCGGCAGGTTGGGAATGCCCAACGCGATATCGGCAAGCTGCGCCTGCACCTCGGACAAGGCCTGTTCGTTGCTCTTGAGCCGGTCGCCGATGCCGGCCACCTCGGCCATCAGCGCGGCCACGTCGCCGCCGCTGGCCTTGGTCTGGCCGATGGCCTTGGAGCGGGTGTTGCGCAGGTTCTGCAGCTCCTGGGTTTCCATCGCCAAGTGCTTGCGTCGCTGCTCGAGGGCTTCGACTGCCGGCACGTCGAGGACGAAACCGCGGGTTTCGCTCAGGCGCGCGGCAGTCTCGGGCAGGTGCGCGCGCAGCAGTGCGGGATCGAGCATGATCGAAAGTCCAGGCCGGGTTTGAACCACGAATTATCGCCGTCGCGCAGTGGTTGCCGCAATGCGGCAACGTGCACGCTGTTGCATATGACCGCTGGCAAGCGATGTTTTTGGTCGGATTCGGGATTCGGGATTCGGTAAGAGCATCGTCCGCCAGCGGGCTCTTACGCGTTGCGCGCCTTTTCGCGGGCAGCGCGCAGCGCCAGCAGCTTTTCGCGCAACTGGCCTTCCAGTCCGCGCTCGACCGGCTGGTAGAAGACACGGCCCTCAAGGCCGTCAGGCAGGCATTGCTGGTCCAGCGCGACCCCGTCCTTCGCATCGTGATCGTATTGATAGCCCTTGCCGTAGCCCAGGCCCTTCATCAACTTGGTTGGCGCGTTGCGCAGATGCATCGGCACCGGCAGCGTGCCGCCTTCGCGCACGGCGGCACGGGCCTGGTTGTAGGCCATGTACGCGGCGTTGCTTTTGGGTGCGATGGCCAGCCAGATCACCAGTTGCGCCAGCGCCAGCTCGCCCTCGGGGCTGCCCAGTCGCTCGTAGGTATCCCAGGCATCCAGCGCCATGCGCCACGCGCGCGGCTCGGCGAGGCCAACATCCTCCACCGCCATGCGCGTCATGCGGCGGGCGAGGTACAGCGGCTCGACGCCGCCGTCCAGCATGCGGCACAACCAGTACAGCGCAGCGTCCGGATCGGACGAACGCACGGATTTGTGCAGCGCGGAGATCTGGTCGTAGAACTGCTCGCCCTGCTTGTCGAAGCGCCGCGTGCGATCGGCCAGCACCTGGGTCAGCGTCGTCTCGTCGATCTGTCCGTCCGCTGCCAGCTCGGCGGCGATTTCCAGCAGCGTCAAGCCACGCCGCACGTCGCCATCGGCGGCCTGCGCGATCGACTCCAGCGCGCCATCGGCCACGTGCAAATTCAACGTGCCGAGGCCGCGTTCACGGTCACCCAGCGCGCGCTTGAGCGCGGTCACGATGTCGTCAACCGACAACGATTCCAGCACATGCACCCGGCAACGCGAGAGCAGCGCGGAGTTCAACTCGAACGACGGGTTTTCCGTGGTGGCGCCGATGAAGATGATGATGCCGCGTTCGATATGCGGCAAAAACGCATCCTGCTGGGTCTTGTTGAAACGGTGTACCTCGTCGACAAACAGCACCGTGCGGCGGCCCTGCGCGAAATTCACCTCCGCTTCGGCCAGCGCCTTGCGCACGTCCGGCAGGCCGGACAGCACCGCCGAGATCGCGCGGAAATCCGCATCCGCGTAGCGCGCCACGAGCAACGCCAGCGTGGTCTTGCCGCAGCCGGGCGGCCCCCATAACACCATCGAGTGGATCTTGCCCGCTTCGAGCGCGCGGCGCAGCGCCTGGTTCGGGCCGACCAGCCGTTGCTGACCCACGATCTCGTCCAGGCTGCGTGGCCGCATGCGCTCGGCGAGCGGCTTGAG
>JBDTIE010000212.1:0-5633 GCA_039936515.1 Rhodanobacter sp.
CGGCGCATCAACCTCACCGACGCGGGCGAGGCGCTGTACGAACTGGCGCGACCGCTGGTTGAAGGCTGGGAAACACTGGACCGCGACTTCCAGGCGCGAGTGAAGGGCCTGCGCGGTGGACGGTTGGTGATCGCCGCAGGCACCTCCACCATCCAGTACCTGCTGCCGGAACTGGTACGCACCTACCGCGAGCGCTTTCCCGCGGTACAACTGCAACTGGCCAACGTCACCGGCAAGGACGGCCTGGCACTGCTGCGCGCCGATCAGGCGGACTTCGCCGTCGGCTCGATGCTGGACGTGCCCAACGACATTGCCTGGGCGCCGGTACATCACTACGACCCGATGCTGATCATGCCGTTGGGCCACCCGCTGGCGGGCAAGGACAAGATTGCGCTGGAGGACCTGTCGCCGTACGGCCTGATCCTGCCGCCGCAGCGGCTGTCCACCTACCGCCTCGTGGACCTGGTATTCCAGCAGCGCCAGGTGCCTTACCGGGTGGCACTGGAGGTGGGCGGTTGGGACGTGATCAAGGAATACGTGGCGATGGGCCTTGGCATCTCCATCGTCACCGGTATCTGCATCACCGATGCCGACCGCAGCCGTCTGGCCGTGCACGACCTGCGCCAGTACTTCCCACAGCGCGCCTACGGCGTGGTGATGCGCAAGGGCAAGTTTCTCAGCGCCGAGGCACGCGCCTTCATTGACCTGATCCGGCCCGGCCTGCTGACCCACCGTGAACACGACGAGCCGGGGCATTCACAACGGTGAGGCGATGCAAAAAAGCACGCCGGTGTCGGATTTTCCTGAGGTACGACCAACAGCCTGGCAACTGTCGCCACCCCGCCGGCAGGAAACTTCAGGGATTAGTGGCCATTCGCGGCCTATCTTGGAATCCGCAACCTCCCGCCGCCTGCCGAGGTGAGTTGGGCTTCGCTGGATGGTGTCGCGCACGAAGACAAGGGCAAGCAACGCGGCTCGCAACCATCGCCTGGTGTGGCTGTGCGCCAAGGTGGGCAAGAAGCCGCCGCTACGGCAAGGATGGCGAATTCGTGTTGTTGTCGCACGAGGAACGTGGGCGGTAGAAATGTTCGCGGTGAAAAGATGGACCGTGCAGAGGGCTTTGCAGCCCGGACGGTTTCTACCGCCCACGCTCCTGGCGGCCGGTCTGCTTCCGCACCCTTGCGCGCTCAAGGTCGGCGACGCTTACACGTTGCGATGCTTGCCCTTGAACGGCGCATAGAACGCGCGCAGACGAGCGATGTCCGCGTCCATGTCAACGCTGGTGGTGATCGGCGTGCCGATGACGATGGTGCGGGTGGGGTAGTCGAACGCCACCGGCAGGATCGGAACCCCGGCGCCGTGGGCAATGTGCCAGAAGCCGCTCTTCCAGCGCGGCACCGCCTTGCGCGTGCCCTCGGGCGCCATGACCAGCCACAGCGCGTCACGACGGGTGAACTGCGCGACCATCTGTTCGACCACACCGGCGGTGGCGTCGCGGTCGATCGGCATGCCGCCAAGCGTGCGCAACAGCCCTCCCAGCGGCTGAGCGAACAGTTCGCGTTTGGCCATGAAGCGCACGTTGGCGCCGATGGCGGCCTTGACCAGCAAGCCCCAGAAGCCGTCCCACCACGACGAGTGCGGGGCGACGATCATCACCAGTTTGGTCGTATCTGGAAACTCTCCACCCAGGCCCCAACCAGCCATGCGCAGCGCCAGGCGACACACGCGCCGCCGCATGCCATCGTGCAGGTGTGGCATGCGCGGCGGCAATTGTCCGGGAGCAGGTACGCGCATGCTCATTCGCTGTCCGGGCGACGCGCGCGGGTCTGCTTGAGCTTGCCGCGCCTGAGCTTGCCGGTCAACCGGCGTTCGCGTGACGCGCGCGTGGGCTTGGTCGGCACGCGCCGGACAGGGACGGCAACCGCGCCGCGAATGATGTCCGCCAGGCGCGCACGTACGTCATCGCGGTTGCGCCCCTGGTCGCGGAAGCGCCGACCCTGGATGACCAGCACGCCCTCGCCGGTGAGCCGGCGGTCGCGGCGGGCCAGCACGCGTTCGCGCACGGCGTCGGGGAGGGACGGCGAATTGCGCACGTCGAAGCGAAGCTCCACCGCGCTCTCGGTGCGGTTGACGTGCTGGCCACCGGGGCCGTCAGCGCGCAGGAAGCGCTCGACCAGCTCGGTGTCGGGCAAGGTGATGTTGGCATCGACGATCAACATGCCGGCAGTTTAGCTGGCCGTCCGCAATCGTTCGCCGGGCGCTTCAGCGCCGTCGTGCAGCAAACGCGAAGGCCACGCCGCCGGCCAGCGTCGCGGCAACCGGGAGCCATGCACCGCGATCAGGCGCCAGCGTCCACAGCAGCGCCGCCACCAACAGCAGCGCGGTACCGAGCAGGCTGCAGGTGATCGTCCGTTGCTGGCGACGCGCATTGTCCAGCGCCAGCTTCAGCGCCAGTGGATCGCTCAGCGCATGGGTCTGGCCCTGCGCCAGCGTGCGCAGCGCGTCGCGCACCAGCTCCGGCACTTCGGGTGCGTGGCGCAACCATTCGGGCACGCGTTTGCGCATGTCGCGCAGCGCCCGCCGCGGGCTGTAGCGCTCGCGCAGGATGCGTTTGAGCACGGGATGCGCGATTGCCCAGATGTCGATCTCCGGATCGAGCGTGCGGCCCACGCCTTCGATGTTGAGCAGCGTCTTCTGCAACAGGATCAGTTGCGGTTGCACAGTCAGCTCGAAGCGGCGCGCGGTCTGGAACAACTTGACCACCAGCTCGGCCAGCGAGATCTCCGACAGCGGCCGGGTGAAATACGGCTCGCACACGGTGCGTACGGCGGCCTCCAGCTCATCCAGGCGGATGCTCGATGGCATCCATCCGGCGGCGATGTGCAGTTGCGCGATGCGCGCGTAGTCGCGCTCGAACAAGGCGATGAAGTTCTGCGCCAGCCAATACTGATCGGCCTGCGGCAACGAGCCCATGATGCCGAAGTCCAGCGCGATGAAGCGTGGTTCCTCCACGCGTGCAACATCAACCCAGATGTTGCCCGGGTGTGCGTCGGCGTGAAAGAAATTGTCGCGGAACACCTGCTCGTAGAACACGCGTACACCCTTGACCGCCAGCGCCTTGCGATCGATGCCCGCCGCGTCGATGGCGCTGATGTCGTCGCAACTGACGCCGTGCACGCGCTCCAGTGTCAGCACCGAGCTGGTGGTCAGCGACCAGATCACGGCCGGTACATACAAGTCCACGCCGCTGGCGAAATTGCGCTTGAGCAAGCTGGCGCTGGCGCCTTCGCGCTGCAGGTCCAACTCGTTGTCCAGCATCTTCTCCACTTCGGCGACCACGTCCAGCGGACGTATCTTGTCGGCGTGTGGATGCCAGCGTTGTGCCAGTTCCCCGAGCGAGCGCAGCAGGCGCACGTCGCGCGCGATTTGCGTGGCGATCCCCGGCCGCAACACCTTGACCACCACTTCGCGACCGTCCTGCAACGTCGCGGCGTGTACCTGGGCGATGGAGGCCGACGCCAGCGGCGTCTCGTCGAATTGGCCGTATAGATGGCCAATATCATCGCCCAGGGCCTGCTCCACGAGGACACGCGCGACGCTGCCGGGAAACGGCGCGACCTGGTCCTGCAGCAGCGACAGCTCATCGGCGATGTCCGCCGGCACCAGATCGCGGCGCGTGGACAGCACCTGCCCGGCCTTGACGAAGATTGGCCCCAGCTCCGTCAGTGCCATGCGTAGCCGCGCGCCACGCGGCAACGTTGCCACGTCAGGGCGTGGCCGCGTCAACAGCGGGCGCAGGAGCTTCAGCGGGCGATACATGTGAGTGGCATCGACCAGCTCATCCAGGTGCCAGGCCAGCAGCACCGACGCCACCCGCAGCAGGCGCGGCACCACGCGCAGTGACGTCACCGAGCGGCTCCATGCGCCCGCGCGGCGAGGCGGCGCACGCGCGAGTCCAGGCGTTCGCTGCGCTCGCGCAGCGTATCCACCTCGTCGAGGAAAGACTCCACCTCACCAGGCGCCAATGCCAGGCGCGACTCGTCGCGAAGCCAGGCTGCGCCGTCCTGCGTCAGGTGGCTGGCGCTGACGCGTACGTGGCCCAGGCTCAGGCGCACGGCACGGGCGATGGGTACGCCAAGTACGTCACCAAAGGTTTGCGCAAAGGCCTCCTCGAAATCCGGGGCAAAGTCACGCGCCAGGTTCTGCAGCCGCCGGGCCAGCTCGGCGTCGCCGGCGATCTCGACCTTGCCTGGCGCTGGACCTTCGCCTTCACCGCGCATGGCCATCGCCAGCAGAGCGCCGGGGGTGGCGGCGACGCGCAGGTTGTTGTTGGCCTGCGGCGGGCCAACCTGCAGCTGGCCGTCGATCACGGAAATGGCCAGCGCCAGTTCCGGACCGCGCAGATGCACCTGCACGCTGCGTCCGTCCAGGGCATGCAACGCCTGTTGGCTGGCCACGTCCAGCGCCAGCACACGGTTGAGTGCCGCTTGCAAGGCGCGCCCGGCGAGCTTGCGCAGCGGGGGTGGAAACCAGGCGTTGGGCGCAGAGGCAGTCATTGACCGATTGTAGCCGCGCCGACGAAGTCGAGCTGCCGCCAGGCCTCGAAGACCGCCACGGCCACGGCGTTGGACAGGTTGAGACTGCGATTGTGCGGGGCCATCGGCAGGCGCAACCATCGTGTCGGGGGCAGTGCGTCCAGTACCGGTTGCGGCAAGCCGGCAGTCTCGCAGCCGAACAACAATGCATCGCCGTCGGCGAATTTCGCGTCGGTGTGTCGCAACGTGCCGCGCGTGGTGAAGGCAAACACGCGCGGCGTGCCGATGGCGTGCAGGCACTGCGCCAGGTCGTCGTGAACCGCGACGCGCGCGTACTCGTGATAGTCCAGCCCGGCCCGGCGCAATCGCGCGTCGTCCAGCGTGAAGCCGAGCGGGCGCACCAGATGCAGCGCCGCGCCGGTATTGGCACACAGGCGGATCACGTTGCCGGTGTTGGGAGGGATTTCCGGATGCAGCAAGATGACATGGAGCATCGGCACATTATGCCTGTGCGCTACGCGGTCAGATCGCCGGTCGCAGGCACACCACGGCGTCGGGTGGCGTCGGGCAGGCGCTGCTGGCATGCAAGCCGGACGTCAACGGGCGTCCGCCCGCTGCCGCTGGCGCGCCGACCAGCATCGCACCCAATACCAGCACGCAAACCAGACTGCAGGTCACCGCCAGGCTGCGCAGCATCATCGTTTCGAGTTTCACGGTGGTCTCCTGCGAACGACCGCGGTGTGCGGCCCGATTGCAAGGAGCAAGCCTTGTGCCATGTGTGCGATCGCAACCAGGCGTTGTGCTGCAACGCCTGGCGCGATCGGTCCGCTGGCAGTTGCTGTCCGCGGACAGCGCAACGCGGACAGCGCGTACGCCGAGACTTCAGCTCGAATCGGTCGCAGCAAGCTTTGGCAGCACGGCGTAGTACATGCCGTCGAGGTCACCGTCGCCGGGCAGGATCTGCCAGCCGGCACCGGCGCGCTGGCCGACCGGCAACGGACAGGCAATGGCGCGCGCATCGGCATGGCGCGCAAGCATCTCGTCGATGACCGCTTCGTTCTCCTCGCGCAGCAGTGAGCAGGTGACGTAGACCATCCG
>JBDTIE010000213.1:0-3485 GCA_039936515.1 Rhodanobacter sp.
CAAACTCCGGCTTGTCGGTGCCGTGGTCGGCGCCGATGACGCATCGGCGTCGATACGGCTGCCTTGGGCGCGCAGTGCGTTGTTCGCCTCAAGCTTGCTTTGCATTTGCGCGCGCGCAGACGCCAGCCGCGCCTTGGCGCGAGCCAACTCGGCATCGGCACGAGACTCCTCCGCGAGCGTGGCGGCGTCGGCATAGTCGCGCTGGGCCATGGCCGCCTGGGCCTGTTGGAACTTGTCCTGCGCAAAGCCCAGATCGACCGGGGCGTAATCCGCCGCCTGGGCGTCGCGCGCAGCCTGCAGCTGGCCTTGCGCGGCATTCATGGCGCTGTCCGGCGGCGGCACCGTGGCGCAGCCTGCCAGCAGCAGCGCGGCTGCCAGCACCAAGCCCGGCACCGATCGGGCGATATAACGTGCATGCCGGGCAGGCGTGCAAAAGATGTGCACCATCACAATCCTCACATGGGTTGGCAGCGTATTGTGGGCAGGCATAATCCACCATTGCAACGCACGATATAAAAACAGGGGACATCGATGGACATCGGCTACTTCCTGAAGCTCATGGTAGACAAGGGTGCGTCGGACATGTTCCTGACCACCGGCGCCCCCGTGAACATCAAGGTGGAAGGCAAGCTGTATCCGCTGGGCAACACAGGCCTTCCGGGCGGAATGGTCAAGAAGATCGCCTATTCGTTGATGGACGAGGGCCAGGTGCCGCAGTTCGAGCGCAACCTGGAGCTGAACATGGCCCTGGCGGTGAAGGAAACCGGGCGCTTTCGCATCAACGTGTTCAAGCAGCGCGGCGAAGTAGGCATGGTGATCCGCGCGATCAAAAGCGAGATCCCGAGCATCGAGCAACTGCAACTGCCTTCGATCTTCAGCAGCCTGATCATGGAGCCGCGCGGCTTGATCCTGGTGGTGGGCGCCACCGGCTCGGGCAAGTCCACCACGCTGGCGGCGATGATCGACCAGCGCAACCAGCAGACGCCCGGGCACATCCTGACCATCGAGGACCCGATTGAATACCTGCACCGGCACAAGCGTTCGATCGTCAACCAGCGCGAGGTGGGGCTGGACACCCACACCTACCACGAGGCGTTGAAGAACGCGATGCGCGAGGCGCCGGACGTGATCATGATCGGCGAGATCCGCGACACGGACACGATGGAAGCGGCGATTTCCTTCTCCGAGACCGGCCACCTGTGTCTGGCCACCCTGCATTCGAACAACGCCGACCAGACGCTGGAACGCATCCTCAACTTCTTCCCCGAGTCGGCACACAAGAACGTGCTGATGAACCTGGCCCTCAACCTGCGCGCGGTGATCAGCCAGCGCTTGGTGCTGGGCAAGGACGGCCGGCGCATCCCGGCCGCCGAGGTGCTGCTCAACACCCCGCTGATCCGCGACATGATCCGCCGCGGCCAGATCCACGAGATCAAGGACGCAATGGAGCACAGCCTGCAAGAAGGCATGCAAACCTTCGACCAGTCGCTGTACCGGCTGTACAAGGATGGCCGAGTGGAACTGGAGGAAGTCCTCAACAAGTCCGATTCACGCGACGGCCTGGCTCTGAAGATCCGCCTGGCCGAGGGCGCTGCCGACAACGAAGCGTTGGTCAGCAACGATCCGTACGGCATGGGCTTCTGAACCGGGATTGGCCAAGCGGCGCCCGTCAGCGGCAGGGCGGGCACTGCCCGCCGTTTAGGCCGTAACGCAATACCCGGGCGGCGGGCGGTGCCCGCACTACAGGGTGTTGGCGCTCAACCGGCTCCGGGCTGCACGTCGGGTGCGGCGCGCTGGAAGGCGTCCAGTTCGGCGCAGGCCGCCTCGATGCGGCACAGCGTCGGGTAGTCATCCAGCGGCGCCTTCCAGCGGCGCGCGTTGTAGAACTGCGGGACCAGGCAGATGTCGGCAAGCGTGGGTTCGTCGCCATGGCAGAAGCGGCCGGTGGTGACGTTCTCAGCCAGCAGGGCCTCCAATGCGGCGAAGCCGCTGGCGATCCAGTGTCGCGACCACTGCGCGCGCTGTTCGTCATCAGCGGCAAACTCCACCTGCAATTGCTGCAGCACGCGCAGGTTTCCCAGCGGATGGATGTCGCACGCGACCACTTGTGCCAGCGCCCGCACGCGGGCGCGGCCACGCGGGTCCGGCGGAAGCAGTGGCGGCCCCGGACGGGTTTCATCCAGGTACTCGATGATGGCAAGGGACTGGGTCACAGCACGCTCGCCGTCGACCAGGCACGGCACCAGCTGCTGCGGATTGAGGCGCCGATAGTCATCGGCATGCTGCTGCCCGCCGTCTTGCACCAGATGCACGGGTCGCGACTCGTACGCAAGTTGTTTCAGGTTGAGCGCAATGCGCACCCGGTAGCAGGCACTGGAGCGCCAATAGTCGTAAAGGAGCAAGCCGCTGGCCATGGTTGTCCTCGCGCTGGATGATCCGGTCGGTAGCGGCCCGCCCACGGTCGCCCTGGCTTTGCATCGCCAGCGGACGTCCAGGACAATACGCGATTACCGGGCGCACGCCCGACCTTTCCGCATGGTACTGGAGCGATGCATGGCCGTCATCCGCATGAGCGACCTCGATTTGCGCGGCAAGCGCGTGCTGATCCGCGAAGACCTCAACGTGCCGATCGAGGGCGGCCGCATCACCTCGACGCAGCGGCTGCTCGCTGCGCTGCCGACGCTCCGCGACGCGCGCGATGCCGGTGCGAAAGTGATGGTGCTTTCCCACCTCGGACGACCCAGGGAGGGTGAGTTCGACGCCGCCGCGTCGCTGGCACCGGTAGCGGCGTGGCTGGGCGAGCAGCTTGGCAAGCCGGTACCGCTGGTGCGCGATTACCTCGATGGCGTGGAGGTCGGCGCGGGCGAGGTGGTGTTGCTGGAAAACTGCCGCATGAACGTGGGCGAGGCCAAGGATGACGAGGCGTTGGCCCGGCGCTACGCGGCGCTGTGCGACGTCTTCATCATGGATGCATTCGGCACCGCGCACCGCGCACAGGCATCGACCCATGGTGTCATCCGCTACGCGCCGGTGGCGGCCGCCGGCCCGCTGCTCAGTGCCGAACTGGATGCGCTCGGCAACGCGCTGGAGAACCCCGCGCGGCCACTGCTGGCCATCGTCGGCGGCTCCAAAGTGTCGACCAAGCTTACCTTGCTGGAAAACCTCATCGGCAAGATCGACCAGCTGATCGTCGGCGGCGGCATCGCCAATACTTTCATTGCCGCGATGGGCCACTCAGTGGGCAACTCGCTGGTGGAAATGGACCTGGTCGAAGCCGCGCGCACGGTGATGGAACAGGCCCACCAACGCGGCGCCGACGTGCCGCTGCCCACCGACGTGGTGGTGGCCACGGCCTTCTCCGCCAACGCCGCGGCCATCGTCAAGCCGGTGGATCAGGTGCGCGAGGGCGAGATGATCCTGGATATCGGACCAGACACGGCGCGGCGCTACGCCGAACTCATCGCCAAGGCCGGGACCGTGGTGTG
>JBDTIE010000214.1:0-8015 GCA_039936515.1 Rhodanobacter sp.
TATTTGCGTGCCAACGATATCGCCAAGGAGCGCATCGACGATGCTACCTTGCATCTGAAGGTGGGCGACAAGGTCGAGGCCAAGTTCACCGGTATGGATCGCAAGGGTCGCCAGTTGGCGCTGTCGATTCGCGCCAAGGACGAAGAGGATGTGCCCGAGCCGGCTTCGGCAGCGGATTATGCCGCGGCCGCCACCGGCACCACCAAGCTCGGCGCCTTGCTCAAGGAACAGTTCGACAAGGCTGACTGACAGTAACCATGCAAGATCGCGGCGGGGGGCATTGATGCCCTCCGCCGTTTCATGTCACGGACATTGGGGTCCCATGACCAAATCCGAATTGATTGAGGCGCTGGCCAGGCGCCAGACGCATCTCGCGTTTGCGGACGTGGAGATGGCCGTGAAGAGCGTGATCGAGCAAATGAGTCACGCGCTCTCGCATGGCGAGCGTATCGAGGTGCGCGGGTTCGGCAGTTTTGCGTTGCATTACCGTCCCTCGCGGATGGGCCGCAATCCCAAAACGGGCGAAGCGGTGGCCCTGCCGGGCAAACATGTGCCGCATTTCAAGCCGGGCAAGGAATTACGCGAACGGGTCAATCAGCCCGGACGCACGCTTGATGCCTGATCCTTTTCGCATCGGCGGACGTATTGCATCCAGGTGGCGCGAGCCGCCTGTTTTTTTTGCCTCACGGTTCATCTGGGCCTGTCGCGGCCAATCAGGTAAAGTCCCCGGCATGCGCCTGCTTGCCCTGATTGTCCTGTGCCTGTTCGTTGCCGCCGGCGTGCTTGTCGGTGCGCTCAACGCGCAGTGGGTGGATTACGACCTGGCTTTCGTGCAGCTTCGCTGGCCCAAGGGTGCGGCTGTGCTGGGCGCGCTGGTCATCGGCTGGCTGCTGGGTGGACTCACCGCGTGGTTGGGCACGGCCAGCGCAGCACGCCACCGCGCGCGGCAGGCGCAAGACGAAAGCCGCAAGAAGGCAGCGGCCGGCCCATGAACCTCGTGTATTTGCTGGTGGCGCTGGTGCCATCGGCATTCGCGCTTGGCTGGTGGGCTTCGCGCCGCGTGGGCGTGCGGCGTTCCGGCGCGCGCGTGAGCGAACTGTCCTCCGACTACTTCCGCGGCCTGAACTACCTGCTCAACGAGGAGCAGGACAAGGCCATCGAGGTCTTCCTCAAACTTGCCGAATACAACCACGACACGGTGGAAACGCACCTGGCGCTGGGCAACCTGTTTCGCCGCCGTGGCGAAGTTGATCGCGCCATTCGCCTGCACCAGCACCTGGTGTCGCGACCGGGTCTGTCCGAGGCAATGAAGACCGTCGCCCTGCTTGAGTTGGGCGAGGATTACATGCGCGCAGGCCTGCTGGACCGCGCCGAGGCCCTGTTTTCAGACCTGGTGGCCATGAATGCGCACGCGCCCTCGGCGTTGCGGCACCTGATTGCCATTTACCAGCACGAACGCGACTGGCACAAGGCCATCGACCATGCACGGCGTCTGGAGACAATGATTGGTGAGGACCAGGCGCCGGTCATCGCCCAGTTCTACTGCGAGTTGGCCGACCGCTCGCGCTCACATGGCGCGCGCGCCGAAGCACGCGAGTATCTCGGGCAAGCGTTCGCCTCGGAGCCGGAGTGCGTGCGCGCCTTCATGTTGACCGGGCGTCTGGAAGCGGAGGATGGCCAGCACGGCGCCGCGGTGGAAGCCTACGAGTCGGCAGTGCGCGCGGACTCTGCTTTCTTGCCGGAAATCCTGCCGCCGCTGCTGGCCAGCTATGCGCGCTCGCAGCAGATGGAGCGCGCCGAGGCGTTCTTGCATGACATGCTCTCGTGCTACCACGGCGTGTCGCCGGTGCTGGCGCTGACGCGCCTGTATCGGCAGCGCGACGGCGAGCGTGCGGCGATTGATTTCCTCACCGCGCAGTTGCGACTGCGACCTTCCGTACGCGGCCTCATGGCGCTGATCGACGCGACCATGGACAAGGTCGGGGGCGAAGCGCATGAAAATTTCCTTATCCTGCGCGACCTGACTCGCAAGCTGCTGGAAGGCCAGGCGATGTATCGCTGCAGTCGTTGCGGCTTCGGTGCCAAGGCTCATCACTGGCAGTGCCCGAGTTGCAAGAACTGGAGCACGATCCGCCCGATCCACGGCGTGGCCAGCGAGTGACATGAGTGTGCTGGCCCTCATCGGCTGGCCGCTGGCGGCGCTGGCGATGTCCCTGGCGCTGGTGCGCGCGGCCATCGGCTACACGCGCCGGCACGGCATGCTTGATCAGCCTGGTCGCCGCCGCTCGCACGACGTCCCCACGCCGCGTGGCGGGGGCATCGGCATTGTGCTGGCGGTGATGGTTTGTGCGCCTGCCGCGCTGATTACGGCGTCGCCAGCATGGTCGCACCTGATAGCGGTCACGCTTGCCGGCGCGCTGGCGCTGGTTGCGCTGGTCGGCTGGTGGGATGACCGCCGGTCCTTGCCGGTGCTGCCGCGGCTGGCAGCGCAGGCTATCGCCGTGGCGGCCTTGTCGCTGGTGCTCGTGCACGGCCAGGTTTCATCGGCGTGGCTGCTGCTCTTGTTGCCGCTGGGGGTGTGGAGCATCAATCTGCACAACTTCATGGACGGCATCGATGGCCTGCTTGCGCTGCAGGGCATGTTTGTCGCCGTCGCGCTGGGCGTGCTGGCCTGGTCCGTCGGGCAGGCCGCGCTGGCAGCGGCGACCGCGGTGCTCGCCTTGGCGACCTTCGGCTTCTGGATTTTCAACCGACCACCGGCGCGGATATTCATGGGCGATGTCGGCAGCGGCAGCATGGGCCTGCTGATTTTTGCCTTTGGCGCGATGTTGTGGCGCGTTGATACGAGCATGGTGTGGCCGATATTGATCGTGTCCTCGGCGTTCAACGTTGACGCGGGCTTGACCTTGGCTACGCGCATGCTGCGCGGAAGGCGCTGGTACACTGCGCACCGGGAACACCTGTATCAGTGGCTTGTGCGACGCGGCGTAACACACGCGCGCACCGGCGCCGCCTATCTGGGCTGGAATGTACTGGTGGCCGCCCCGATGGCCTGGCTTGCCAGCGTTCGACCCACGGCGGCGTTGGCGACCTGCATGTTCACCCATTTCTTTGCTGCGGGCCTCTGGTTGTTGCTCAAGCGCCGGCTCGCGCGCCGTCATCCGTTGAAGGTTCGTCATGTCACTGCGTAGTGCCGTTGCCCGCATCCACCCGCGCATTGCCGTGGTCGTCCACGACCTGGTGATGGTCGCGCTGGCGTGGTGGCTGGCCAAGTATTTGCGATACATGTTGTTGCCGGACGACGTGGTCGTCTTCCATGCGCTGGAGTTTCCCATCGTGCTGCTGGCGCAGGGGCTGATCCTGCGCTGGACTGGCCTTTACCGCAGCTTGTGGCGCTTCGCCAGCCTGCCGGATCTGTGGAACATCATCAAGGCGGTGTTCTGGGGGACAGCGGCCGTCCTGGTCTCGCTCTTCATCTACAACCGCACCGCCGATATCCCGCGCTCGGCACTGGTGCTGTACCCGCTGCTGTTGACTGCGCTACTTGGCGGCCCACGATTGGCGTACCGGTTCTGGAAGGACAGTCGCCTGGGCCTGCCCGGTGTGCGGGGAGCCAAACGCGTGCTGATCATCGGTGCGGATCGCGCCGGAGAGATGTTGTCGCGCGACCTGCAGCGCGAGGGGGCTTATCTCGTGGTCGGCTTTGTTGACGACAAGCCCAAACTGCGCGGCGCAGTGATCAACGGCAGGCCGGTGCTGGGCACGCTGGAGCAGATGCCCACGCTGGTACGCGAGGCAGCCGTGGAAATGCTGCTCATCGCGCTGCCGGAAGCTTCGACCGAGGAGATCCGCCGCGTGGTTGCGCTGTGCGATGCGACGGAACTGCCCTATCGCACGGTACCCCGGCTGGAGGACGTACTGGCCGGCCGCGCGCAGGTGGGTGAGATCAAGGAAGTGGCCATCGAAGATCTGCTGGGGCGCGACGCGGTGGAGCTGGACTGGACAGCCATCCACCAGACGCTCAATGCACGACGCGTGCTGGTGACCGGCGGTGGTGGCTCGATCGGCTCGGAGTTGTGCCGACAGATCGCCCGCCTGGGCGCGCAGTCGCTGACCGTGGTCGAGCATTCCGAATACAACCTCTACCGCATCATGCAGGAGTTGCGCGCCAATTATCCGGACCTGATCCTGGACGGCGTGCTGGCCAGCTGCGGCGACAAGGTGGCGATGCGCCGCACCTTCAAGCAGGCGATGCCGCAGGTGGTGTTCCACGCCGCCGCGTACAAGCATGTACCCATGTTGCAAACGCAGTTGCGCAGTTCGTTCCTCAACAACGTACTGGGCACACGCACCATCGCCGATGTCGCGTGCGAGGGGGGGGTGGAGAGCTTCGTGATGATCTCCACCGACAAGGCGGTCAATCCCACCAGCGTGATGGGTGCATGCAAGCGCGTGGCGGAGATCTATTGCCAGAACCTCAGCGCGCAGGTCGGCACGCGGTTCATGACGGTGCGTTTCGGCAACGTGCTGGATTCGGCCGGTTCGGTGGTGCCGTTGTTCCGCCGGCAGATTCGCCAGGGGGGGCCACTGACCATCACCCACCCGGAAATGACGCGCTATTTCATGCTCATCCCGGAGGCGTGCCAGTTGATCCTGCAGGCGGCGACGCTCGGCGCCGGTGGCGAGATTTTTGCCCTGGACATGGGTGAGCCGGTCAAGGTCCGCGACCTGGCGGAACAGATGATACGACTCGCCGGCAAGAAGCCTGGCAGCGACATCCCGATCGTGTACACCGGTCTGCGCGCCGGCGAAAAGTTGTTCGAGGAGTTGTTCCACCCGCTGGAAAACTACAGCGCCACCGCGCACGCCAAGATTTTCCTTGCCCAGCATCGGGAAGTGCCGTGGGACTTGCTGCAGGCACTGTTGAACAAGTCGGCCGATGCAGTGGCTGCCTTTGATGAAGAAGAGCTGCGGCGCTGCGTGTCCAGCCTGTTGCCCTCGTTCCGCTGGAGCGAGGTGGCGCAGCCGGCCAACGTGGTGTCGATCCGTCGCAATGAACTGGGAGAGATGTGAGTGAGCAAGCCCCTGCGCAAGGTGGTGTTTCCGGTGGCCGGTCTGGGCACGCGCTTCCTGCCGGCGACCAAGGTCGTGGCCAAGGAAATGCTGCCGGTACTTGATCGGCCGCTGATCCAGTATGCCGTCGACGAGGCCGTGGACGCCGGCGCCGACACGCTCATCTTTGTCACCAACCGCTACAAGCACGCCATTGCCGACTACTTTGACAAGGCCTATGAGCTGGAGGCAAAGCTGCACCAGAAGGGCAAGGACGAGTTGCTTGCGCTGGTGCAGGGCACCTTGCCGCGCAACGTGCGCGCGGTCTTCGTTACCCAGCCCGAGGCGCTGGGCCTGGGCCACGCGGTGCTTTGCGCCAAGGCGGTGGTTGGTGACGAACCCTTCGGCGTGATGCTGCCCGATGACCTCATCTGGAATGGTCCCATTGGCAAGCGCAAGGGGGCGCTGCGACAGATGGCCGAGTTGGCGCAGGCGCACGACGCGGGCGTGATTGCGGTGGAGGAAGTGCCGCACGATCAGACCGACAAATACGGCATCGTCGACGCGGTGGCGATCGACGCACACAGCGCCCGCATCCGGCACATGGTGGAAAAGCCCAAACCGGCCGATGCGCCGTCCAACCTGGCCGTGGTCGGGCGCTATGTCTTGCCGCCACGCATCTTCCAGTTGCTGGAAGACACCACCCCCGGCGCAGGCGGCGAGATCCAGCTTACCGACGCGATCGAAGCGCTATTGCGCGAAAATCATTCTGTGCTGGCGTGCCGCTTTGAAGGCACGCGCTTTGATTGCGGCAACAAGGCTGGCCTGGTGCGCGCCACCATGCACATGGCAATGCAGGACCCGACGCTGGCACCCACCGTGCGGGAGTTCCTGCAGCAACTTTGACGTGTGTTGGGACGTGTGCTTGTTTGACCTGAGCCTGTGGCTGAAATTCAGGCCGCGCATCGGGCGGGCCTGAGTGTTCTGGTCGGTGGCGCGGCGTCGAAATGTCGGTCGCATCCGGTCGTGCGTCTGCTCCACGCGTTGGCAGCGTGATGCACAATGACCACGGCATGACTCCGACGTCCTACTACCGTGCAACGGCCACCGCGTACCCGGCTTATGCCCCGCTCGAAGGGCAGTGCCAGGCGGCGGTCGTCATCGTCGGTGGCGGCTACGCCGGCTTGAATACCGCGTTGGGCCTGGCCGAGCGCGGCGTGCACGAGGTGATTCTGCTGGAGCGCGAACAGGTTGCTTTCGGCGCGTCCGGGCGTAACGGTGGATTCGTTTTTGCCGGCTATTCGCTGGGCGAACAGGCACTGCTTGACCAGCTCGGCGCCGAGCGTGCCGCTGCGCTGTTCGCGCTGACCGGCGCGGCGGTCCATCGTATACGACAACGCATTGCCGACTACGCCATCGCTTGTGATGCTGTTGACGAAGGCGTGATCTGGGCCAACTGGTTTCGCGATCCCGCCGTTTTGCGCCGTCGCCAACGTTTGTTGGCCGAACCCTATGGCGTGAATTGGCAATGGCTGGCGCCCGATGAATTGGCGCAACGGGTGCGCAGCACGCGCTATCACGGCGGTCTGTTCGAAGCCGATGCGCTGCACTTGCATCCGCTCAACTATGCCATCGGCCTGGCCGCTGCCGCCGTCGCGCATGGCGTGGAGATCCACGAGCACACGCCGGCGACCAGTCTGCGACGCGACGGCACGCGCTGGCGCGTGCACACGCCGCGCGGCGACATCCTGGCCGACCAGGTGGTGTTGGCCTGTGGCGGCTATCTCGCCGGCCTGCACGCGCCAATTGATCGGGCGGTGATGCCCATCGCCACCTACGTCATCGCCACCGAACCGTTGCACGGCCGCTTGGACGAGTGCCTGCGTACCCGCGCGGCCATCTATGACACACGCTTTGCGTTTGATTATTACCGCGCGCTGCCGGACACGCGCCTGCTGTGGGGCGGCCGCATTTCCGTGCGCGATCGCTCCCCGCGCGCGGTCGCCAAGTTGCTTGCCGCCGACGTGCAGCGGGTGTTTCCACAGTTGGGCGAGGTGAAGGTGGACTATGCGTGGTCCGGGCTGATGAGCTACGCCCGTCATCAGATGCCACAAATTGGCGGTGACGGGCAGGGCTTGTGGTGGGCGCAGGCCTTTGGTGGCCATGGCCTGGCGCCGACCTGCGCCGCCGGTGAGTTGCTGGCCGCGGCGCTGGCCGAGGGTGATGACCGCTGGATGCAGTTTGCCGACTATGGCCTGGCCAGTACGCACCGCCCCTTGGGTTATCTCGCCGCGCAGGCCAGTTACTGGTGGCAACAAGGCCGTGATGGATTGAAGAGGAGGCTGGAAGGATGAGTGTGCATCTGGATGAAATCAGCTGGGCAGATTTCGAAAGGGTCCTGGCCGTCGCCGGCACCGTGACCCGGGTGGAGGCCTTCCCGGAGGCACGCAAGCCGGCGTGGAAAGTGTGGGCGGATTTCGGCGTATATGGCGAGCGCAAGACCAGCGCGCAAATCGCCGACTTGTATCGCGCGCAGGATCTGCTGGGACGACAGATTGTCGGCGTCATCAACTTTCCGGAAAAGCAGATCGGCCCGTTTCGCTCGCAGTTTCTGCTGACCGGCTTTGTCACCGACGCGGGCGTCGTGATTACCACCGCCGAGCGCCCGGTACCCAACGGCACGCGCCTGGCGTGAGGTGGACCGTCGACATGCTCGTCAGTGTGTGGTGCGTTGGCCGTCTGCGCGGTCCAGCCAGACTTCCAGTCCCTGCGCGTTGAGTTCGATGTCCGTCTGCAACAGCGCTTGCAAGGCTGGCCGAGTGCCAGTCCAGCCATGGGCGGCAGCGCGGGTGGCGTACAGCGTGGTCAGCGCTTCGAGCAGGCGGTCGTGGCGGTCAGCCTGACCGTGTGCTGCGTGGGCGAGCGCGACCATTGCGTCGATCTGTTGGTGCAGGTCGGCGCCC
>JBDTIE010000215.1:0-3848 GCA_039936515.1 Rhodanobacter sp.
CGCACAGCTGCGCCGCCACCGGCCACAGCAGTGCGCCCAGGGCCACCTGCACCCGCCGTGGCGTCCGCGCCGAGTGTTGCCAGCTTCCAACCCAACTCGCCCACCACCTGCAGCACTTGCCGATGCAACTCGCTCCACTCGCGCATGCGCATGAAGCTCAGGAAGTGTCGCGAGCACCAGTCACGCAGCTTCGATTGCGTCAGCGCCTCATGCGCGGCGCGGTACTCGAGCCACAGGTTGAGCACACCGACAAAGTCCGAGGCCGGATCGGCAAACACCTTGTGCGCGGCGTCGGCCTGCGCGCGCGCGTCGGCCGGGCGCTCGCGAGGATCCTGCACGCTGAGGAAACTGACGACAACGGTCAGCTCGCGCACGCAAGCCAGGCGCTGGGCTTCCACCAACATGCGCGCAAGCTGTACGTCGATGGGCAGGCGCGCCAGGGTGTGGCCAATGGACGTGAGCTGGCGCGTCGCGTCAATGGCGGCAATTTCGGCCAAGCGCCGATAGCCGTCGCTGACCACACGCGGATCGGGTGCTTCCAGGAACGGGAAGTCATCGAACTCTCCCAGCTTCAGCGCCAGCATGCGCAGGATCACGTTGGCCAGCGATGAGCGCAGCAATTCTGGATCAGTGAACGCCGCGCGCCCGGCAAAGTCCGCCTCGTCGTACAACCGGTAGCACACGCCCGGACCCACGCGACCACAGCGGCCCTTGCGCTGGTTGGCTGCCGCCTGCGAAACCGGCTCCACGTGCAGCCGCTCCAGTTGGCTGCGCTGGCTGTAACGCTTGACCCGCGCCGTGCCGGTGTCGACCACGTAGCGGATGCGCGGCACGGTGAGCGAGGTCTCCGCCACGTTGGTGGCCAGCACCACGCGGCGCTTGACGCCGGGCTTGAACACGCGGTCCTGGTCACCGGCCGAGAGTCGCGCGTACAGCGGCAGCACTTCGGTTTCCCGGTACTGCCGGCGCGACAACACGAGGTGCGCGTCGCGGATCTCGCGCTCGCCAGGCAGAAACACAAGCACGTCGCCACGCGGGTCGGCGCGGGTGATCTCGTCCAGCACCGCGGCGATGTGTTCGGCGCTGCCTTGCGAAAAGGGGTCAGAGTCATTTTTCCGCACGCGGAGTTGCGCCGCCTGCGACGGCTGTTCGGAAAAATGACTCTGACTCCGTTTCCCATCCGTCGGCCACCAGCGCACCTCCACCGGATACGCGCGGCCTTCCACCTCCACCACCGGCGCCCCGTCGAAGTGTTCGGAAAAGCGCGCGGTATCGATGGTCGCGGAGGTAACGATGATCTTCAGCTCCGGCCGCCTGGCGGCCAGGCGCTTGAGATAGCCCAGCAGGAAATCGATGTTCAGGCTGCGCTCGTGCGCCTCGTCGATGATCAGCGTGTCGTAGGCGCTGAGCCACGGGTCGCCCTGCGTCTCGGCCAGCAGGATGCCGTCGGTCATGAACTTGATCAGGCTGCGCTCGGACACCTGGTCGTTGAAGCGCACCTGGAAACCGACGATCTCGCCCACCGGCGTGCCCAGTTCCTCGGCCACGCGCCGCGCCATCGAGCGCGCAGCCAACCGCCGGGGTTGCGTGCAGCCGATCATCCCCGCCTCGCCACGGCCGGCGGCCAGGCACAGCTTGGGCAACTGCGTGGTCTTGCCCGAACCGGTCTCGCCGGCAATCACCACCACCTGATGCGTACGGATCAGCTCGACGATATCTTCGGCGCGAGCGCTGATCGGCAACATCGGATCGAGCTGGATCGCCGGCTTGGCTGCCACGCGTGCGCGCCGCTTTGCGGCCGAGCGTTCGATGTCACCGAGCAACGCCGCCACCCTGGTCTCATCCGGCTTCCGCGACAATGCCCGCCAGCGGCCAAGCAAACGACCGAAGTCGCGGCTGGACACCGCATCCAGTTGCGCACGCATGGTCCGCATCCGCGAATCGGCGGCGGGCGGGGATGCGGGCGGGCGGCGGTCATTCATCGGGCCGCCCATGATAGCTGCGCTCTATCGTCGACATCGGCAGGATTCATTTCACGCCGCATGCGGCGGCGGTTAAGGTCTATCCATCACCCGTCACAGGAGCCCGCCATGGCCATTTCCATCGGCATCACCAAAAAGGATCGCGAGCAGGTCGCCCGCGAGCTGTCCAAGCTGCTGGCCGACACCTACTCGCTGTATCTCAAGACCCACAGCTTCCACTGGAACGTGACCGGCGAGCAGTTCAACAGCCTGCACGCGATGTTCGAAGTGCAATACCAGGCGTTGTGGCTGGCCGCCGACGAGGTGGCCGAGCGCATCCGCACGCTGGACGTGTTTGCCCCCGGCTCCTACAGCCAGTTCGGCAAGCTCACCTCGATCACCGAAGAGTCCGGCGTGCCGGAGTGGAAGACCATGGTCGCGCAACTGGTCCAAGGCCACGAGACCGCCGCTGCCACCGCCCGCGCCACCATCAAGGCCGCCGATGCCGCCGGCGACGAGGGCACCGCCGACATGGTCACCAGCCGCCTGATGGACCACGAAAAGACTGCGTGGATGCTGCGCTCGCTTTTGCGTTGACTCCGGGCGCCGCGGCGCCGGGTCACTGCACAATTGCTCTCGTCTGCACACGATTTCGTGGACAGACGGATCCGGCGCGCTACGCGACGGCGCGTACTATCAGCGTCGGGCGCGCGTGCGCCTGACCTTGGGCTGACCGTGACAGCCGCCATTTGTTGAGGCCGCGGGCTTGCATTGGTTAAGCTCCTTCGGCTTTGTTGCCTCTTGCCCAGGCCTCATCGGGAACCTTTTTGAGCCCCAGCGCCACTCCACCTGCCAACGGTCGCTCGCTGTTTGCCGCGATCGTGCTGGCGCTTGTCGTCGCGGCGATGAACGTCGGCTTGTGGTGGTGGGGCAACCTGCCGCATGGGCCGGAGGATTGGCACGGCAAGATCGGCGGCTTTGCGCTGTCGGCGTTCCAGCGCTACCAGAGCCCGCTCAAGAGCGATTTCCCCAGCGACGAGGAGATTGACCGCGACCTGAAGCTGGTGGCGCGTTACAGCGATCGGGTGCGCACCTACTCGATGCTGGAGAACCCGCAGATCGCGCGCCTGGCCGAGCGCGAGGGGCTGAAAGTGATGGCCGGGGCATGGATCGACCGTCGCCTGGACAACAACCAGGCCGAACTGGACACGCTGGTGGCGCAGGCGCGGCGTTACCCGGGCACGATCACCCGGGTGATCGTCGGCAACGAGGTGCTGCTGCGCGGCGACCTCAGCCCGCAACAGCTGATGGTGTACCTGGACCGCGCGCGCGCGACGCTGCACCAGAGCGTGTCGACCGCCGAGCCATGGCACATCTGGGAGGAATACCCCGAGCTGGTGCAGCACGTGGACTTCATCACCGTGCATCTGTTTCCGTACTGGAACGGCATCAACCGCCGCGATGCGCTGGCCGACACGCTGGCGCGCTACCACCACCTGCAGCAGTTGTACCCGGCCAAGCCCATCGTGATCGGCGAGATCGGCTGGCCGTCCAATGGCGATCGCTTCCAGTACGCCACGCCGTCGGTGTCCAACGAGGCGATCTTCCTGCGCCAGTGGTTCAACGTGGCCAAACGCGACCACATCGACTACTACGTGATGGAAGCATTCGACCAGCCGTGGAAGGAAAACCTCGGCGAAGGCCGCACCGGCGCGTACTGGGGCATGTTCAACGCTGACCGGCAGTTGAAGTTTCCGTTCACCGGGCCGGTTACCGAAGACACCAGCTGGCCGTGGAAGGCGCTGGCCGCCAGCTTGCTGGCGTTGCTGCCGATGATCCTGTTTGCGCGCCGCTTCCGCCGCTTCAAGCTGACCGGCCGGGTGTTTT